>JBGOXV010000005.1:0-28304 GCA_041479325.1 Thermoplasmata archaeon | reverse complement strand
GGCATGGCGACCCTGGATGTCCTGGAGGAGCCGCGCACATACCCGTATCTGAACAAGATCTCCGACCGATTGAGGAACGGATTCAACGACCTGTTCGGCCGGATGGGGTACGAGGCCGAGGCAATCGGTCCCGGCTCGACCTTCAACATTGTGTTCACGAAAGGAAGAATCGCGGACTACAGGGACGTGACGAAGTGCGACTCGAAGACCAGGCAGAAGCTCGACTTCGGGCTGATGGCTCGGGGTATGCACTTCCACCCTGACAAGCCGTTCTACACCTGCACCGAGCACTCGGAGAAGGATGTCGACCAGACGCTGAAGGCGGCAGAAGAGGTTCTGAAGAAGATGAAGGAGTAGGCAAACTGCTTAGACCTCGACCCACGCTCTGCCCTCGAAGACCGGCTCCGCAGGCCCCGTCATGTATGCCCTGCCATCCTTTGCCAGCTCTATCGTCAGACAACCTCCGACCGCATCGACCCTGACTAATCGGCCCTTGACCCAGCCTTGCATCAGCGCGACGGCTGCGCTGGCCGTGGCTCCCGTGCCACATGCTAGCGTTTCATCGTACACCCCGCGCTCGTAGGTCCGGACCTTGACCTCGCTCGGTCCAACCGTCTCGACGAAATTGATGTTCACGCCCTTCGGGAACCTCTTCCGATCCGAGTTGACCATGGCCCCGATCCTCCGGACATCCTCTGAATCCAAGTCCTTAGACCGCACGACTATGTGGGGCTCGCCCGTGTTCACGATAGAGCACTCCAAGTCGCGCCCGTCCGCCGAGATCAGGACATCCATCAGGTCCGCCGAGCTCTTCTTCGCATCGCCGACATATTCGCGAAGGTACTGGCATTCGGTCCGAACGGGTCCCATGTCCACCCGATATTGTGACCCCACGCGCTTCACCAGCTTGACCCCATCCCGTGTCATCACCTTGACCTCGGTCTTGCCGAATCGTTTCATCAGAAAGGCCGCGACACACCTCAGACCGTTTCCACACATGTCAGCTTCATTCCCAGCGGGTTCGAACAATCTCATTGACCCGTCCGACCCACTCGCTTTCTCGATGAAAATCACCCCGTCCGCTCCGACACTGAAGTGCCTGTCACACAGGAGAGTGGCAATCTTGCTGCGGAGCTTGTCGGGGGTCCTTCGTCCAATCATCTCGTCCTTTAGTATGAAATCGTTGCCGCATCCATGGTACTTCGTGAAGATGATCTCGCGTGCCATCAACTACCGTTATCGCAGGGCAGACTATAACCGTGATTGCCCTAGCCGGAGAATGATTAAATAAGAAGCTGAGGATTCTGACTCGACCAGCTTCGGGGGACCGAACCTCTTGAATAGTATTCTCATAAAAGGGGGAAGTGTAGCGGATGGAACTGGCGCTCCCCCCGCCGAGCTTGACGTGGCGATCAAGGGCTCCAAGATCTCTGGCCTCACCAAGCCATCCGAGGCGGCCAAGGCTTCGTTGGTGATTGACGCCTCGGGGATGATGGTCTGCCCTGGATTCGTGGACATTCACACCCACTCGGACCTCTACCTGCTCCAGAATCCGTTGGCCGAGAGCAAGATCAGGCAGGGAGTAACGACCGAGCTCGTGGGCAACTGCGGGGGCTCAGCGGCGCCCCTAATTGGCGCAGCTAGAGAGGTGCTCGTGGATTCCGCGCGAGGTCTCGAGGTCAAGGTGGATTGGTCCTCAATCGACGAGTACCTACTGCGTCTTCAAAACCTCAAAACCTCGGTCAATGTCGCGACCCTTGTGGGGGCGGAGACTCTCAGGCTTTGCGTCCTGGGAACAAAGGATGTGAAGGCCGATCCCGAGAGCCTCGAGAAGATGAATGGCCTTCTCAGGGATTCGATGTTGCAGGGGTCATTCGGACTGTCCTCGGGACTGATCTATGCCCCCGGGTGCTATGCCTCGACCGAGGAGCTCATTTCGCTGGCTTCGACATCGGCATCCTTTGGTGGGATATACACTAGCCACATCAGAGGCGAGGGCGGCACGCTGGTAAGGGCGGTGGAAGAGGCCATAAGGATCGGCCGGGAGGCCCGGACCATCGTCGAGATATCACACCACAAGGCTTGCGGCAAACCCAACTGGGGGTTGGTCAACGAGACACTGAAGCTGATCGAGCGGGCCCGGGCAGAGGGCGTGGACGTCGGATTCGATGTCTACCCTTACACGGCATCCAACACTGCACTCGATTCCATCCTCCCACCGTGGGCGAGAGACGGAGGGAAGGAGGCCATCCTCGGCCGGCTTAAGAACCCGGATGAGAGGAAGCGCATCGCGGAGACTTTCTCCACGCGGTCCGACGAGTTCGAGAACACCGTCATGGAGGATGGATGGGAGAACATAGTCGTCGTTGGGCTGTCCCATGGCTCCAACAGAAGGTTCGAGAACAAGTCGGTCGCGGACATCGCCAAGGAGCTTGGAAAGGACCCAACTGAGACCGCCTTCGACCTCATGGTCGAAGAGGGCCTGGACGTGAATGCGATATTCCACGAGATGTCCGAGGACGACGTCATGACCGTGTTGAAACATCCGCTCGCATGCATAGGTTCCGATGGCATGTCGGAGTCACCCTATGGCCCGCTGAGCAATTCAGCCACACATCCCCGGTCGTATGGCACGTTCCCCAGAGTCCTGAGGAGGTACTCGATCGAGAAGGGGCTCTTCCCGCTCCATGAGGCGATCATGAAAATGACATCCATACCTGCCAAGCGGATCGGCCTCTCAGACAGAGGCATCCTGGCGAAGGGCATGGTCGCCGATGTCGTCATATTCGACCCGCTGAAGGTACGGGACATGGCCACCTTCGAGGATTCCCATCGCTACCCCGAAGGCATAGTGACAGTCCTGGTCAATGGTGCCGTCACGATAGAGAACGGCAGGCACACCAAAGAACGAGCAGGAATAGTCCTCAGGCACGTACCCAAAGTCGCCTAGTTCCTCTGATCCCGCGCGCAGATATCCAAGGCGACCTGGGAGTATATCCTAGTGCATTTCACCAAGTCGTCCGTGCGGACGTACTCGGTCCTCGCGTGGGCTCCGGCGCCTCCAGGACCAAAAACAACCGTCGGGGTCTTTCCGAAATGGGTCAAGAGGGCCGCATCCGTCCAGCCCCAGAAACTCGTGAGCTTCGCGGATCTGCCAGTGACGGATTTGACCGCGCTCGCGAGGGATCGTACAACGGGATGTGCGACGCTTACAACGTTCGGCACGTGTGTCATCGTTAGCATGTTCGACGGGTCGCGCTTCAGCTCCGCCCTGAACTTCGGGTCCTCGGCCTTCATCTTGTCGAACAGGTCGTAGAACTCCTCGAAGACCTGCTGAAGGTTCTCCTCCGGGACCCATCTGCGGTCGATCTTGACAACGCAATGGTCCGCCACTGAACTCGCCTGCTGGCCTCCCTGGATCACGCCTAGGTTCAGCGTGGGCGGGAGCATGCTTCTGCTCTTCCTAGCACGTAGGCGGGGGATCAGATCCTGGTCCACCTTCTGGATGAACCGGGATGCCATCGAGATGGCGTTCACACCCTTCTCGGCCTGCCCACCGTGGGCCGCCTTTCCATAGAAGTGGACTTCGAGCCACTCTAAGCCTCGATGGGAAGGCTGAATCTCCAAATCAGTGGGCTCCCCGACAATCGCCATGTCTGCCTTCGGCCCGTGGAGCACGATATCCTCCATCCCCTCACTCTTCTGTTCCTCGCCTATTACCCCAGTGAGGATCAAGTCGCCGTTCAGCCTGACCTTGGACCGGCGGATCCCGACCAGCGCCATAGCCATCGCCCCCAGTCCGCCCTTCATGTCGAGTGCACCCCTTCCGTACAGCCTCCCCTTGGCGACCCTCGGGGTGAAAGGGGGAATGTCCATGTCATACGCTGGGACGGTGTCAGTGTGGCCGTTCAGCATCAGCCTCTTCCCGCTCCCCGAGCCCCCTATGACCGCGATGAGATTGGGCCTGTCCTTCTGAACTGTGCGGAGCTTGGAAGCTATGCCCTCGGAGACAAGATACTCGTTCAGGAACTCGGCCACGCGCTTCTCCCGGGTAGGGACATCGGAGTGGCTCGGTATCCTCACCAGGTCCTTGACGAGCCTTTCGACCTCGGATTTCTTCACCGATCTGTTGACCTTCCCAGACAGATCCGACAAAACAGTTGCCATGTTCGCCCTGCCTCGTGACCGCTTGTGGCCGATGATGGATATTGTCGAGGAAAAAGGTATCTGCCGATCAGGCGCCCCTGTGCAGCCGTCCATGTGTCTCGAGGATCCCAAGGGTCTCCTCAATCGGGAGCGCCGGCACGACATGACCGTCCCTGCCTTCCATGGCCTCTGACTTGAACATCGAGTTGATAATCGACTCGGACACGGAGTCCACCGTCGCCCTGAACAGAATGCTCATATCGCCGTCCCGCAGCAGGTTGTCCGTGACGATCCCGTCTTCTTTGTACCGCTGGTGCATGTTGGCGGTCGAGAATGATATGACTATGTCCCCACTCCCATTGTGCGAGCACGATCCGGTCAATGCCAGGCCCATGATCGCCCTCCTGGCGACCCTGCCGAGCTGCCTCGCATCGATTGGAGCATCAGTGCCCACGACCATCACGATGGATCCCTGCTCTGGCCTGTGGTGCTTTGCCTTTCCAAGGAGACGGCCCACCGGGACCCCGTCCACGGTGAGCTCCTCACGGTCCCCGTGATTGCTCAGCACGAGGGAACCGATGCTGTATTTGGAACCGTTCACCTGGACCAACCTGGACGATGTGCCGATCCCGCCTTTGAAATCGTAGCAGCTCATCCCGGTCCCCGCGCCTACGGCGCCCTCCTGGACGGATGATGTGGCGTTCCCAATCGCCTCCAAGACATTCTCATCCTTGACGTGCAGGCCTCTGGAGTCGTTCAGATAGCTATCGTCGCACTCGGACACGACCGGTATGATCGTGTCAGAATCGATGCCAGCGTTCGGGTTCGTGCCGAGCATATGCTTTATGACGGCGTCCGCCACCGTTCCCATGGACATCGTGTTCGTCAATGTGATCGGCGTGTCGATCACTCCGAACTCTCGTATCTGGAGGGATCCGTTTAGGCCTCCGCAGCCGTTGAAATCGTAATACGCGCCCTTGACAGGCTTCTCGTAGAGGTTTCCCGGATGGGGCAGGATGGCGGTCACACCGGTTCTGACCGGCCCGCTGCCGGGCTTGAGAGCGCCGCTCCCTCTGATGATGGTGCTGTGTCCTACCCGAACCCCGGGGACGTCCGAGATGGTGTTCATGGGACCGGTCGGGAGTTCGCCGAAGTGGACTCCGACCTCCCTCGCCCTTGGCCGCGTCACTTCTTGGCCTCTCCCGCTTCCAGCCAGCAGGACACCCAGTGCTCCTGCGAGACGTACATCGGCTCCGGCTCCTTCTGACTGCAGATCTCCATCGCGCTCGGGCACCTCGGGTGGAACCTGCAACCTGGCGGGATGTGGGCCGGGTCAGGCCGCTCCCCCTTCAGGATGATCTTCTCGGTCTTCAACCTCGGATCGGGCTTCGGCACGACGGATATGAGCGCTTTTGTGTACGGATGCCTCGGGCCCTTGATGACCTCCTCGGTCGGACCGAGCTCGACGATCTTGCCGAGGTACATGATGCCGATCCTGTCGCTGAACACGTATGCGACTCCGAGGTCGTGCGTGATGAACAGATAAGTGAGGCCCTTCTTCTCCCTGAGGTCGAGCATCAGCTTCAATATCTCAGACCGGATGGACACATCAAGCATGGAGACTGGCTCATCTGCGAC
Organism: Thermoplasmata archaeon; assembly: GCA_041479325.1. Lineage (GTDB taxonomy): Archaea > Thermoplasmatota > Thermoplasmata > UBA10834 > UBA10834 > COMBO-56-21. Next base: position 22,520 of record JBGOXV010000005.1, on the reverse strand, counting down.
CAGGAACTGCGGTTCGAGCACAAGGGCGCCGGCTATGCCCACCCTCTGCCTCTGCCCACCGGATACCTCATGCGGATACCTCCACATGAAATCCTTCGGCGGCCTCAGACCTGCGTCCTCGAGCGCCTTGATGACCCTCTTCTCCCTGTCTGCCTCGTTCTTGCCGAGGTTGTTGACAACTAGTGGTTCAGCGACGATGTCGTAGATCGATTGCTTCGGATTGAGCGACTCGTAAGGATCCTGGAAGATCATCTGCATCCTCTGCCTGAGCATCTTCATCTTGTCCTTCGTGATCCTCCGGACATCGACCCTGTTGGCTGCGAGGTCCGCCTCGGCCTCCGCCTTCGAGAGGAATTTCTTGGCAACAGTGCGGACGGCCGCCTCCTTCATCATATTCGGCGTGAGGCCCCCGCCTCCGTACTTCACCGAGCCCCCAGTGGGCTCGACGAGCCTGAGGATGGCCTTCCCGGTCGTTGTTTTGCCACAACCGGACTCTCCGACGAGGCAGAATATCTCCCTTTCCTTGATGTCGAAGGAGATGCCATCGACCGCCTTCACGTACTGCTGTTCCTTCGAGGTCAAGCTCTCGACGAATCCGCGCCTGACCGAGAACCATACCTGCAAGTCCTTGACTTTGATGATGTCTTTGGCCATTCAAATCACCTCAACGGTTTCACGAAGTGACATGCAGCGAAATGGCCTGGGAGGACCTCGATAAGCGGCGGTTCCTCCACCTTACAGATGTCTTGGGCCGCATAACATCTCACTGAGAACCTGCAACCTGTCGGGGCATTGATCAAGTTCGGGGGGTTGCCTGCGATGGACGCTGGCATCTTCCTCTCGCCCTTGATGTTAGGGAACGCTGCGATAAGCCCCTTCGTGTACGGGTGCTGGGGATTCGAGAACACTTCAATAGCTGTCGACCTCTCCACAATCTTCCCCGCGTACATGATACAGAGCTGGTCGCAGGTCTCCGCAAGTACGGACAGGTCGTGTGAGATGATGATCATCGCCAGGTCGAGCTCCTGTTGCAGGTTCTTGAGAAGCTGTAGGATCTGAGCCTGGATCATGACGTCAAGGGCAGTAGTCGGCTCGTCGCAGATGACCAGCTTGGGCCTGCAGGCCAGGGCCATCGCGATCATCACTCTCTGCCTCATGCCACCGCTGAACTCGTGCGGGTACTCTCGGACCCGGTTCGGGTTTATGCCCACTAGCTCGAACAGTTCCTTGACCCTCTTCATCGCCTCGGCTTCCTCCACCTTCTCGTGGAGCAGGATTGGTTCCGTTATCTGGTCGCCAACCCTCTTGACCGGGTTCAGAGCGTTCATCGCGCCCTGGAATATGATGGAGATGTCCCTCCACCTGATTGCTCGGAGCTTGTCCCCAGTGACCTTGGACATGTCCTGACCCATGAAGTTGATGCTACCGCCGGCGATGAAGCCGTTCGATGGGAGTAGCTTCATGATGGACAAGGCCGCAGTGGTCTTCCCACAGCCGGACTCTCCCGCCAGGCCCATCGCCTGTCCTTTGTCGAGATCGAACGATATCCCGTCCACGGCTTTCAGTGTGCCCTCTTGGGTCTTGAAATAAGTCTTGAGATCCCTGACTTCTAGCAACATCGATTGGTTCCCCCTCTACAACTTCTGTTGTCTGTTGCCGACTATCCGAAGCAGAGAGATGCAGAAACTGATTTGATATTCCCTGCTCCAGGGTTTCCCTTGAGAAGAATTTCGCTATAAATGCGTTTTGGTTGAACAGAGAATCGTGTTATGACCCGGATCGATCATCTTTGGACTCGGGCAATCTTCAGTTTCAGGACTTCGCCGTCCTCCTCATCGCCATATTCCTCCTGGAGGCGCTCGCATTTCTCGAAAATCGTCCTCAATTCCCGAACCGGGTCCGCATGCATGTCGATCCTGAGATTATGGTAGAGTTTCGGTTTGTGGGAGGCTATGAGGAGGGCTGCGGACATCTTCCCTCTCCTATCGCCCCCTGCCCCCTGACCGGCTTCGATGACCAGAAGTATCCTGCGAGCCAGCTCTCCCTTTGACTTCTTGAACTCCTCGGCCATGACCTCCAAGACGCGCTTGTCGACGAGGATGTTCCCGGCAACGGCGAAATCGTTGCCCAGGACATGGCCCTTGGACTCCGTGCACTCCTTGCCCGTGTGACCGAACACAGAACTTCCATCGATCCCTATCAGCTGCCTCTTCTCTCTTCCTGGGTCTTCCGACAGCAGGGCTTCGAGCGCCGCCTTCACACCGAGTCCCGACCTCATGAGCTCTAATCCCTGGTACCCGAGATTCGTGTTCACCCATGCTTGGGTCGCTATCGCACCTACGTCCTCCATGACATACGGAAGGAATGCACCGACACATGGCGCGGCCGTGGCGCTCGCCACCCCGAAGTCCCCCGTCTTCCGGTCGCGTGCCACAATGGAGAAGGTTCCGGTTTCCATAGGGACGAGTATCGGGAATGAGTATGATAACGGATTTGGTCCTAGTCGGGGTACTTCACGTTGTACTCGGACAGGTCGTGTGCGACCACCGAGTTCTTGAAGATCCGCCTTGCCTCGTTCTCCAGGACGCTAGTGTCCTCATATCTGGGGCTGAGGTGGACCAGGAATAGCATCTTCACCTTGGCCTTCTTCGCGACGGTGGCGGCCTGGGCAGCAGTGGAATGGCCGAAATCATGCGCCAACTGATTGTGCGACGAATCCAGCGTGCAATCATGGATCAGGACATCTGCCTTGTTTGCGAGGACGGTAATCCTATCGCTCGGCTTCGTATCGCCGGAATACACCATCTTCCTGCCATGCCTGGGCTTTCCGAGTACCATTCCCGGCGTGATCCGCTTGCCCCGGACTGTGACGACCTTGCCTTTCTGTAGTCTCCTGAACATAGGTCCCTCGGGAATCCCGAGGGCCTTCGCCCTCTTGACGTCGAACTTGCCAGGGCGAGCTTTCTCCTCCAGGCTGAAGGCGAGCGCGGGGATGCTGTGATCCGCCTGGACGGATTTGACGCTGTAGTCGTTGAAATCAAGCACTGCGCCTGCCCTCAAGTCCCTGGACACGACTCTGAACCCACTCTTGAAGTAGCCCAGACTTAGCATGGAATCGACATTCCGCTTGAGGCCCTTTGGCCCGAATATGAGCAGCTCATCCTCGCGGCCGTTCAAGCTCATACTCTGGATCAAGCCTGGCAGCCCGAGGAAATGATCCGCGTGGAGGTGGGATATGAATATCTTCTTGATCTTCATGAACGAAACCGGGGAGCGCATCAGCTGCCTCTGGGTTCCCTCGCCGCAGTCGAACATGAGCACCTCGCCTGGCATCTGAACAGCTATCGAGGTGACATTCCTCAGCTTCGACGGGTAGGTGCCCCCCGTTCCCAGGAATACAATTCTCATGTCCGGCTCCGGAAATGGATACCTAGGCGATAAAACTCTCCCGAACGGTCCAGCGCGTAGAGGAATATTCCAAGGGCCACCACCGACATCAAGGTCGCGATGATGATAGTACCCTTGAAGTCGAAGGCGGTCGCAGCTAGACCACCTAGCACGGGACCTATTATCCCGGAAATGCTCATCGTGCTGGAGAGCAAACCGCTCGCGGTCGCCTTCTCCTCGTTCCGGTCCATCACATACCGCAGGCTTCCCACATAGAGACTGCTGTACGCGGCGGCAAGCAATATCTGCGATGGGATTATCTCCCAGAAACTGCCAACGAGCGTAAACGTGTAGAATGTGGCCGCGGAACTCGCGAGACCGACGGCGACGAGCACGACCGGTTCGAACCTGTCCATTATGGCCATGAAGGCGAATTGCCCAAACGCGTTCACCGCGTATATCACCCCCACCATTTCAGGGGACGCCCCTATGCTAATCAGGAATAGGGGGTAGGTGACCCAGATCATGTTCGCGCCAGTGTGTCGGATCAGCATCGAGGCGTAAACTGGTGCATTCCTCTTTATGAGCGCCTTCGGGAACAGGGGTACCGACATCTTCGTTTCCTTGGCGAACGGCAACCTCAAGGCGATGACGAACGACGCGAAGATGATGATCGTGCACAGGAAGTAGGCCTGCTCGTAGAACAACCCGAAAAGCCCCACCGCGAGGTTGCCCACGCCCCACCCTCCAGCCCCGTATGCAGAGAAGCTCCCCATCTTGCCCCCCCTCGTGTCATAGGCGTAAGCCAGAAGGGCTGCAGGGAATATGCCTGATGCGAAACCGATGAGTATCCGGACCGCGGTGAAGAAGGCGAGCCCTCCAACGATGACCGACACGGCCTGAAGGGCAGTCGCAAGCCCAGAGAGAAACAGTCCAATGAGGAGGATGACCCGTCTGCCGTGGACGTCCGAAGCCCTTCCAAAGAAGTAGCTCGAGATAAACCCCGCAGCGGCGAAGCTCCCTGCGATAAGCCCTATCAGATCCTTCGAAGCGCCCAGCTGGTCCTGGAGTATTACAGGAACGATGACGGCAGGGCCAAAGAGCCCCGCACTCGAGAGAAGTTGTATGGCATTTGCCTTCATTTCAGATGGCAATCGGGCCGGAGTATATCCCATTTTTGGACGCAGATACGCAAGCTGTCGGCCCGAGGAACAGCCAGGCTACCATCCGAGCCGTTCCAGAGTCCGGTCCTTCTTGGTCTTCTTCTTGAACTCCTTATAGTGTTCGTGGCATAGATGAGCGTTCTTTGATGGATCAGAGTTGAGCTCCATGTCCGCCTTCGCTATCTTCTTCCCAGCGATGGACCTCTCCGCATCGTTCTTGCAGCCCACGATGTCGCACTTCTGGACTTTTTCGACGGCATGGCGCGGTTCTGGCATGCCCGGAGAATCCAGGTGAAGGTATTAAAATAGTTCGCAGAGGGGGCCCCGAAGAGACCACAACGCATAATACGCGGCTTGCGATTTGCGGTCCCATGCCTCTGGTCGCACCATCGATCCTCGCAGCCGATTTCTCCAAGCTAGGAGATGAGGTCCGCAAGGTTTCCGAGGCGGGAGCGGACTTCATCCACATAGACGTGATGGATGGCATCTTCGTTCCGAACATCACGATCGGGCCGTCGATGGTCAAGAGTCTGCGCGCCTATTCCGAGCTGCCGTTCATCTCCCACCTGATGATAACCCACCCCGAGAACCACATGAAGGCGTTCGCGGAGGCGGGTTCCGACATCATCGAAGTGCACATCGAGGCCGCCCAGAAGCACGTCCTCGAGACGGTCAAGGGAATCCAAAAGCTCGGCAAGAAGGCGGGGCTCGCGGTCAATCCCCCGACACCCATCGAAGAAGCGTTCCCGTACTTGGGAGAGATCGACCTGCTGCTCGTGATGTCCGTGAACCCGGGGTTCGGCGGGCAGAGCTTCATGCCCGAAGTGCTCCCGAAGATAGGCAAGGCCAAGCGCGAGATGGATAGGATCGGGAGGCGGGTCCCCGTCGAGATCGACGGCGGGATCAACGCGGAGACCGGGGAGCTTGCAGCGCGGGCAGGCGCGGATATACTGGCGGCCGGGACCTCCATCTTCAAGGCACCCGACATGAAGAGGGCCATTGAGGTGCTGAGGGGCCTAGGTTCAAAGGATTAATATCATAGCTGACGCTCAAGGTGATGGTCCAAATGGCCGAGAAGCTCACAGAACATCCGATCCTGCTCTATCTCATCTTCATCATGCCGATCGTGCTCCTAGCTCTGGGAGTCATCTTCAATGCGAGCGTGATCCTTCTGATAATCGCCGCCTCTTTGATGGGCGTTGCCCTGATCCTGTTCTTCCTGCCGATCGAATCGGACACAATTGCCCAATGATGGTCGCCATAGTCGCCGAGATCCCCTGGAGCTGAGAGTCGATGGGTGTAGACATTTCAGGCCTCATCGAGCCGAAGAAGATTGCGCTCGAAGACCTTACAGGCAGGTCAATCGCCATCGATGCATTCAACACACTGTACCAGTTCTTGTCCATGATCAGGCAGAGTAACGGCACACCGCTGATGGACCGGGACGGACGCATCACGTCGCATCTCTCAGGCCTGTACTTCCGGAGCGCCGCGCTCCTGGAGATCGGGCTGAAGCCAGTGTATGTCTTCGATGGCAAGCCTCCCGAGCTAAAGAGAAAGACCATCATGGAAAGGGTGTCGGCTAAGGTGCAGGCGGAGAAGGAATGGAAGGAGGCCCTCGAGAAGGGTGAGACGAAGAAGGCCTTCTCCCGCGCGACGCGGACCTCGAGGCTGACCTCCGAGATGGTCGATGAATCTTGCGACTTGCTGGACGCGCTCGGGATACCATGGACCAAGGCTCCATCCGAAGGAGAGGCGCAGATAAGCCACATGGCCAAGAAAGGGGACGTCTGGGCGGCCGCCTCGCAGGACTATGATGCGCTGCTCTTCGGAGCCCCGACGCTCGTCCGCTACCTGACCTTGGCCGGAACGAGGCGACTCCCTTCTGGCAAAAGGGTCGAAGTCGCGCCGGAGATCATCACGCTGAACGAGGTCCTCGGCGCCCTTAAGATCACGAGGGAGCAGCTGATAGACATGGCGATACTCATCGGCACGGACTTCAATGACGGCATCAGGGGCATAGGACCGAAGAAGTCCCTCGCTCTCATCCGCAAGTTCGGCGATCTCGAGTCGATGAAGGGAGCGGTTGCCGTGCCCGAGGAGTACGCGGAGGTCCGGAAGATATTCATCGAGCCCGAAGTCACAGATGACTACTCGATCAATTGGGCTAGAGTCGACCCCGAGCATGTGAGAAGAATAATGTGCGACAGGCACAGCTTCTCCGTCGACCGGGTCGATGCGGTCCTCGGAAGGCTCGCCGCGGCAAACAAGGTCCGAACGCAGGTGAGCCTCGACTCTTGGTAACGCGATTCTTCACCGCCTTCGCAGGCCGTCCAGATAGTTGGAGCGGGGGGACCTCTTTGATTCTCTGGACACCATGTTTTTAATACCCCCCATCAATATCGCCTAAGGTAGATTGTTTATGCGCCAAGTGGACGAGAACTACTCCCCCATCCAGCTTGAGAAAGACGTCAAAGCGCTGTGGGAGAACTCTCGGATCTACGACAAGGTCAAGAGGGCTGCCGAATCGGGCAGGAGCTATTACTTCGTCGACGGACCGCCCTACACGACCGGTTCGATTCACATCGGTACCGCGTGGAACAAGGTGCTGAAGGACACCATGATCAGGTACCGGAGGATGCAGGGCTTCAACGTCCGCGACCAGCCTGGGTTCGACATGCACGGATTGCCTATCGAGGTCAAGGTCGAACAGTCCCTTGGGATCAAGAGCAAGAAGGAGATCGAGACCCAAGGAATCGACAAGTTCGTTTCAACCTGCAAGGAGTTCGCTCTCAAGTTCAAGGCCAAGATGACCGACGAGTTCAAGATGCTGGGCGTGTGGATGGACTGGGACAACCCCTATTTGACGGTGGACCCCAAGTACATGGCCTCCGTCTGGTGGACGCTCAAACAGGCCTACGACAAGAAACTGCTCACCATGGACGTCAGGGTATTGCCGTGGTGTCCCAGGTGCGAGACCGCGCTGGCGGAGGCGGAGATAGAGTACTGGGACGAGACGGACCCATCGATATACGTGAAGTTTGCGGTCGAGGGGGAGCCCAACACCTATTTGCTGGTGTGGACCACCACGCCGTGGACCATCCCTGGCAATTTGGCTGCGGCCGTGCACCCCGACTTGACTTACGTGATCATCAGGGCCAAGAGGGGCATGATCGAGGAGATCCTCATCCTTCTCCAGGACAAGCTGGAGGAGCTCAAGAAGGTGGCCGGCATCGAGGACGTCCAAATTCTTGAGACCGCGAAGGGCTCCGAACTTGTTGGGATGCGCTACAAGCATCCGCTGGCAGATCTGGTCCCATATCAGAAGCAGGTCACCGGGAAGCAGGTCCACGCAGTCCTGGCATCGACGGATGTGGCCTCTGAGAACACCGGTATAGTCCATATCGCACCTGGTCACGGACCGGAGGATTTCGAGCTAGGGAAGAAACACGACCTCAAGCCATTCTCGCCCGTGGACGAGTCGGGCAACTACACCTCCGAGGCCGGCGAGCACTACGCCGGAAAGAACGTCCGCGAAGCCAACCCACTGGTAATGTCGGACCTCGTCGAGAGGGGGGCGATTTTCCATGAGGGGACGGTCACGCACAGATACGGCCATTGCTGGAGATGCAAGAAGCCGATCATCTACAGGGTCACGGACCAATGGTTCCTGAAGGTCACCGAGTTCAAGGACAAGCTCAACGCTGCAAACGACGCCGTCAAATGGTACCCCGACTGGGCAGGCGCGAGCAGGGAGAAGGACTGGATAACCAACGCGAGGGACTGGTGCATCAGCAGGCAGAGGTACTGGGGAACACCGCTGCCCATATGGCGCTGCGAGTGCGGCAATGTCAAACTGGTGTCGTCACTTGAGGAGCTGAGGTCGGCCAAAGGCTATGTCGAAGGCATGGATGTCCATCGACCTTGGATTGACAAGCTCACATTCGAGTGTGACAAATGCCACAAGACCATGTCCCGAGTCCCAGACGTTCTCGATGTCTGGTTCGATGCCGGAGTATGCTCTTGGGCGTCTCTCGGATACCCTGCGAATCAGGATGAATTCAACAAGTTGTGGCCCGGCGAATGGATCACTGAGGCGCACGACCAGACAAGAGGATGGTTCTATTCGCAGCTCGTGACGGGCGTCCTGGCCTTCGGCAGGTCACCCTACAAATCAGTTCTCATGCACGGTTGGGCCTTGACACCAACCGGGGAGGCGATGTCCAAGAGCGAAGGAACCACGATAGACCCAGTGGGAGTGGTGAACACGCTTGGCGCGGACTCTCTTCGATTCTATCTCCTGAAGGCGAACGCACCCTGGGAGGACATGGCATTCCAGCAGGAAGGCGTGAAGGCCGCGAACCGCACGCTCAACATTCTGTGGAACGTCTACAAGTTCGCCACGCTGTACATGTCAATAGACAAGTTCGATCCATCCACCACGAGGTTGGACTCCATCAGGGAGGATCTGCGCTCGGACGACAGGTGGCTGCTCTCCCGTATCGAGTCAATGAAGAAGACCGTGACCGAGGCGATGGAGGTGTACGAACTCCACAAAGCGACCAGGGCGATAGAGGACTTCATCGTGGAGGATCTGTCGCGTTGGTACGTGAAGCTCGTGAGGGACAGGCTCTGGAAGGAGGGGGACGACAAGGACAAGGTCGCAGCGTTCAAGGTTCTTTATGAGGCACTGGCAGCTTCGATATCGCTCCTCGCACCCATCACCCCGCACATCTCTGAGGCGATGCATGCCAACCTAACTGGAAAGCCCGAGAGCGTGCATATGCTGTCCTGGCCGGCGCAGGAGACCAAATGGGTGGACGCCAAACTCGAGGAGGGCATGAAGCTCGTGAGAGAGATATCCGAGCTCGTCGCGCGAATCAGGCAGGAGTCGAACATCAACCTAAGATGGCCGGTCAAGAGGATTGTGGTGAAGGCGCAGTCCGACGAGGTCGTCGAACAGCTCCTATCGTTGAAGGACGCCCTGCTGACCCAGAACAATCTCAAGGACCTCTTGGTCATCCCAGTGGGCGAAGAGTGGGACGAGATGATCCTCAGCGTCGTGCCGAACCCGAACGCCATTGGAAAGGTCTACAGGCAGTGGTCGAGCAAGATCGCAGTCCTGCTCAAGAACAGACCTGCGAAGACGATCAAGGCCGGGATAGACAAGGGAGAGTATTCGCTGGGGATCGAGGGGCAGCTGGTCAAGATCCTGCCCAACATGGTATCATTCTCATCCACGCTCCCACCAGATGTGATCGGAGCCGATTTCAGCAAGGGGTCCATCTATATCGACCTCGAGCAGACGCCCGCCCTGGAGTCCGAGGGCTTCTCGAGAGAGATCATCAGAAGGATACAGCAGATGAGGAAGGACATGGGCCTCAACGTCGAGGAGTTCGTCCGAGTCGAGATACAATGTAGCCGCAGGGTCGAGAACTTCCTAGAGACATGGAAGGACAGGATCGCGAAGGAGACCCGCGCCAGACGGTTCGAGGTAATCGAGCAGCCGCGCGGGGACTACATCGTCGAGTGGAACATCGAGACCGAGTCGCTCGTGATAGGTGTGGCATCGATGAAGGTCAAGGCGGGCCTGGACGACCTCTTGAAGGTCCCGGGGATGACCCAGGACAAGGCCCAGAAGCTGTACGACCACGGATACACGTCGCTCGCCTCGATGAAGAGCATCCCCGACGAGGACATTGCGCTGGTCGAGGGCATCACTAAGCTCGATGCACGCCGGGTCTACGACTACATCCACAAGGATGACGTGAAGGCCCCTACGCCACCCCAAGTCACCGCCCAGCCTGCACAGCTGCCTGCTCAAGTCCCGGCGGAACCAGCTCCTCTTCAGCCGTCCGAACCCGTCCAAGTCGCCGCTCCTGAGCCAGCCCCAACCCAGGCACCTCAGAAGACCTTCATGGAGATGCTCCTGACCGTACCCGGCTTGGACCAGAAGACCGCGGAAGCGCTCTATGATGCCGGATTCATGTCACCCCAGACCCTCAAGATCGCCTCCACGACTGACCTGACGAGAACCAAAGGCATCTCGGAGGCGTTGGCCAACAAGATCATCGAGCAATTCATCGACTGGCGGGAACCTACAGCGCCGGTGGTCAGGCCAGTAAAGGCGGAGATCAAGGCGGCGCCGACCGTCACGGACCTGGAAAGGTCGTTCTCATACCTCGTCGAGGAGGACAAGCCGGAGGCATCTTACACGCTCTTCATCACCGCCATGAAGAAGGGCATGAAGGGATACTGCGTGACGAGGAACTATCCTGCCAAGATACGGAGCAAGTTCGACCTCAAGGACACGCCCGTGGTCTGGCTCTCGAACGTCGGCAGGGAGAACACCATCCGTCCGAAGGATCTTGAGAAGCTCAGCCTCTCGCTCGAGCAGTTCCTCGCGCAGGCGGGCGGAGGCATCGTGCTCCTTGACGGGCTCGAGTACCTGATCACGAACAACAACTTCATCACTGTCCTGCGCTTGATACAATCCCTTAGGGACCAGGTCGCGATCAACCAGTCAATCCTCCTGATGGCGGTCAACAGATCCACACTCGAGAGCCACCAGCTCAACCTCCTCGAGAGGGAAGTCGACTACACGATCACTGGCTGAGCTCATCGCCGACAGAGCAGCGCGGAGACCACCTGCTGAAGGCCAGGCACAGTCTGGAACTTGGCCACATCCTCAGGCGCCACCCACTCGAACCTCTTGTGTTCCCAATCTGTCCGTATGTCCGGGTCCCTTACCCCGAACAGGAAGGGGTGGACGCACCACACGACTTCGCCGTCCCTGAATCTCAGAGGCTTCGCATGCTTGAGCAACCTGAGCTTGTTGGAGCCAATCTCCTCCTCCATCTCCCTTCGGACAGCCTCGTCGTCCGTCTCGCCCTGCTCGACAAATCCGGACACGCCGGCCCACTGCCCCTTGTAGGACCCGACCCTGTCGCTTCTCTGCAATAAGAGTATCTTCGATCGGTCCTTGAGTATTGAAGTCACAACGTGCTTCTCGTGTACATCGATGATCTCCACGCTTGCATCATCGGCATCCACCACGAGTCGGTCTCCTGTTCTCAGAAGGTCCACATCGACCCCATCAACCATCGGGATGTCGGCGATTATCGCGCCTGTGGCGATGATCGGCTCGGCCGAGTTGTTGATTATCGCTGCTGGGGCAAGGTTATTGAGCCGGAGTTGGTACATGGCATACGATCCTACCGTGCTGCCCTTCCCGAACGGGAAGCAGAACACCTTGTGCGAGATTGACATGCCCTTGGAGCCGCCTTCATCGTCCAGTATCTTGCCCGTCGATATGTCCACTCCCCCGAGGAACGACATCGGAGAAGAGACCACGACCGCCTTTCCAGAGGCATGCCCTCCTCTGATCTTCCTGCCGGAGATTATCGTGAGATCGCCTCCAGTAGAGTGTTGGTCGATCTGAAGCTGGCGCGCTGCTTTCCCAGACTGGGCAGATAGACCATCGCCTTTCCTGAATCCGATGCCGTGCTATTGTAGAGATTCTCGATCGGTGCAACGACCATGCAAGTGTCGCACAGGACCTTGCCGAACTTCTTCAGCGCCTTGACATCGTTGGGACAGCTGGCGTACACTTTCCTCGAGGTGCAGAACCAAACATCCGGGCCAGAACGCGGCCTCCGCCCCTTCAACCGGTGGACCATACCCTTGATCTCGGCGACAGAGCAGTGTGGGCAGCCTATCGCGACAAGGTCCCAGTCATCCTCCCCCTTCAGGGAATCCTCGGCAGCCCTGAGCTCTGATGTAGGTATCGAGATGCATTCCTCGATCTCCGAGGCGTCCGCCCTTGCCCGACCTTTGGCCTCTGAGTAGGTGTACATCGACACTGCCCCAGTGGCAGCCATCGCTGCACCGAAGGACTTGTGTTCATCCGCGGTCAAGTTGAGGCCTTTGATGAAAGGTATGCGCTTTCCGGCCATCTTCCCGACGACGTATCCCGCCATGGGGACGAGTCCCTCGGGTATCTCGCCCATGTCTATCTGCAGCCGAGGCTTCCTATTCTTCTCGAGGTGAAGCCCATACTCGGGCGTCTTACCAATGATCGCGGCTGCCAGGGCTGATGGCCCGCCCTCTCTGTTCGTCTTTGCCCTGAGATAGGAATTGGCGAAGACCGTCGCCGAGGACTCTGCCCATGCGAGGTGTTGTCCGGCCAACGGCCTGTTTCCAGCGAGGTATGGGGTGCACGAATAAAGCGGCTCCAGTCCAAGAGATTCGTACGCCGCGACAATCCTGGCCTGCTTGGAGTAAAACTCTGAATCGACTCCCATTGACCGCCATCTGCGCATGTCAAGCCCGAGCGGATTCACGGACGCGCGGACTGAGACCCTGACGTCTGTTGAGAAATCCTCGAGGAACTTGATGCCTGCATCACCGATCGTCTTGAAAGAAGCGCCTGAAACCTGCGCTGAGGCAATTGGGATTAGTCGCTTCGCGCCGTAGATCTCCCCGAGAGCGACGAGGATCTCGAGCGCTTTCCTCTTCCCGTGACCCTCTTCTCCCTTGAGGATGCGTTCCTCTTGAGGGGTGAGATGCATCGTTTGTGGATTGCTGGTCCGTGTATAATAGTGTGATGGGGATAGAGAGCGGGCCTGTCGGGACTTTCGGGGATGCCACAAGACATTCCATTCGAACCCGAGTTTGAGGCTCTCTCCAGCGCCTTGCGGCGTTCCGGAGGCCCCAGTGATATCCAAGCTACACTACAGGCCCGGCGCTCGAAGAGTCGAGTGTGTATATCTATCTTGGCGCCGACGCCAATGTCAGGCCGTTAGTCCTATCAGCACAAGGCCGATCACGACAACGGCCAGGGCGATCAAGTTGTACCTGTTCAGTTTCTCGCGCAGGAATGCTACGGCCATGACCACAGTCACGAGCGGGTACGCGCTAGATATCGGCACGACGAGCGCTGCGGAACCTCCTTGCAATGCGTTGGTATACGCGAAGGTCCCTGTCGTGTTGATCGCGAGCGCCAGTGCTCCCAGGATCCATGCAGTCCGCGTGGAATTGTTTCCATCAAGTCCTCCGATGCCCTTCGGGCGCACCTTGCTGAAGAAAACGAAAAGAACCGGGGCGAGCATTGAGGACATCACGTAGAAGCCGAATACGTTCCCAGAGTGGACGCGATCCACCGCAACCTTGGACGTGAGGCTCCAGATGCCCCAGAACCCGAACGCTAGGAAAGCGAACAGCAGAGAACGCCTGTTCGTGGCATGCTTCGATTCCGGCGATGGCTCGTAGGATAGAGCAATCACACCAGCGATGATCCCCAAAACACCCAATGCCTGAGCTGGCGACAGAGTCTCGTGAAGGAGGACTAGAGCCCCAATCACCGTCAGCGCGGGGTACGCTGCGGAAATGGTCCCGGCGATGGCCACCTGCCCCTCCATGATGGATTCGAAGAAGCAAAGGTATCCTACAACTCCGATCACGCACGAAAAGAGCGCAAGCATTCCCGTGGAGAACGAAATCGCGAGATTCTCGCGCCATATCAGAAAGGCCGCGGCATAGAGTGGACCCTCCACGAGTGCAATCAGGATTGCGATCCTGCCGACTCCCAACTTAGGTGTGCTGAGCTTGGCTAGGATACCTGCGGAACCCCAGAAGAGGACCACGACCGAAGAGAGTATGAACCAGAGCTCTATGAGACTCGCCCCCGATGACTTTCGAAAGATGTCATTGGGCGGGAACGCGCACTCCATCTTGAAGTTTCCGGGTCGGTCAGGCCAAATGAAGAGCGCGATGAAGCGCCTGGGTCCCTAGCGGCTGATATGACTGGCCTTGCCATCACGGAACGTTATAAATACGCTGAATCGCGTTCGGAGATGCCACAAATGAGAAACAGCCGGGATGGGAGATCAGTGTCTTTCCGTTCTACGCACTGTTTCGAGCACAAAGGGGGATTGTAGGTGGGTAACACTACAGAAGAAAGTAATGAGGAGATTGTAGCTCCTGCGGCAGCACCGAAACCAAAGAGTAAGATGCTGATCGCAGTGGCGATCGTCGTGATACTACTTGTCGCGGCGATTCTAGGAGCGTGGGCCGCTGGCTTGTTCAATAAGAAGGAGAACCAGCCCCCGGCACCGAAAGTGCTTGTGATCGCGATGAGCTCTGACGTCGAGACGATGGACCCAAGCAAGACCAGCGCGATGTATGGTCCGCCTGGCATGGTTCTGGAAACCCTCATAACGAGGGACAAGGCAGGAGCTTTCCAGCCGGGTCTCGCCGATTCGTACAGCTGGAATCTGGCTGATGCCAGCCATCCCAAGTTCGTGATACACCTCAAGGCAGGGGTCAAGTTCCAGGACAACACTTCATTCAATGCGCAGGCTGTCAAGGACATAGTCAAGTGGTACAAGCAAGCGGACGCGCCGGGAACCTACGGGTGGGTGGCATATGAGTTCGCGGCCATCGACTGTTCCAATGCGACCTCGGACTGGGGAGACATGAACAAGGGGATATGGGTCAAGGACGACCTCAACCTGGTCTTCAACTGCACGTTCTATGATGTCGCCCTGGAGTTCAACCTGTCGCACCTGTACGGCTCAATGATGAGCCCGACGGCGGCGTTCGGCTTAGGAGCTACTTTGGAGGACGCACACCAGAACTACGGTACTCCGGCTCATCCAGCTGTTGGCACAGGACCGTTCAAGATAACTGAATGGATCCCTGGAGACCATGTAACGCTTGTGAAATTCCAGAACCACACGTGGGGATTCAACTGGTACACGAACAAGGGCCCTGCCAAGATTGACAAGATGATATACAGGGTGATTACCGATGAGTCCACCAGGTTCGCGGGGTTCGAGAGCGGAGCCATCGATGTCCTGATGCAGGTTCCACCCAGTAAGGTTCAGTCATACGCCAACAACTCGGACATGACCGTCCTGACTGGCCCGGGACAGGGCACATACCACATCGAGTTCAATTGCAACGTGTCCCACAGTACCCCATGGATGAGCGTTCCGCTCAGAAAGGCGATCGGGTTCGCAATAGACAGGGACGCGATTGTTAGCACAGTGTGGCATGGCTATGCATCGCCAGGCGTCAACTACCTGTCGCCGATCGAACCTGAGGGAGCCCTCATACCTGCCCAGTACAACTACTCGTTCAACCTGACTAAGGCTGCGGCCCTTTTCGCGCAGGCAGGCTGGGTCAAGAACACCGACGGGATACTGGAGAACACCACTACGCACGTGCTACTGACCTTGCCATTGAAGACGACCAACAAGGGCGAAGACGTGCT
Organism: Thermoplasmata archaeon; assembly: GCA_041479325.1. Classification (GTDB taxonomy): domain Archaea; phylum Thermoplasmatota; class Thermoplasmata; order UBA10834; family UBA10834; genus COMBO-56-21. The sequence continues at coordinate 6,695 of JBGOXV010000005.1, read as the reverse complement.
GATGTCGGAGATGCTGCAGGCCCAACTTCAGACAGCCGGAGTCCAAGTGACTCTGACCCAGTACGCCGAGAGCACACTCAGATCCATGGCCGCGGCTGATCACGTCGAGGCCATGCTCTTCTGGTACTCCTGGCCACGAGCGGAGATTCTCGACTGGCACTTCGGATCCTGGGCGGCATATGGTGGCTCGAACACGGGCCATTATACCGATACAGTGTTCGATGCGTATGTGACAAACTGGACCTATGCGCCGACCCAAGCGGCATTCACTGAGAACGCAACACGCGCGCACGAGCGGCTACTGACCATGGGACCCTGGGCGCCAATCATATTCTGGCACCAGATCGCAGCCGTCCACAACTACGTCAAGGGTTGGTATCTCAGTCCTCTGGGGCAGGAGCAGGTAATCGACGGGTCCGACGTGGACATAGTCAAGTAGGCCCGACAAACCCGAATAAACCCCTTCTTATTCTATTCCATAGGAGAAGGCACACGAGAAACGAGGGAGCAAGCACAGTCATGTCAGGCAGGCGAATGAGCGGTCATGGGGGCTCATAACCGTGGCCGACCTGATGGCCCATGTCATAAGGAAGCTTCTGCTCTCCATCCCGGTGATCATCCTAGCCACGCTCATCGTTTTCTTGCTGCTGTACCTAACACCGGGTGATCCTGTCGCCGCGCTTGCGCCCCCACATGCAACTGGGGAGCAGCTGAATCACATCCGAGAGAAGTGGGGGCTGCTGGACCCGCCGTGGATCCGATATGGCAAGTTCCTTTGGAATGTCCTTCACGGCGATCTGGGATCATCCATCGGGTTCGGCACCGTGGGCCTGCCTGTCAGCTCGCTAGTCTCGCGCAGGCTCGTGAATACGCTCATGCTCATGGGGACGGGGCTGACGATATCGTATTCGATAGGCATCCCGCTCGGAATCATGGCAGCCCTGAAGCAGAACAAGATCACGGACAAGAGCATCATGGTGTTCACGCTGGTGGCCTACGCGATGCCTTCCTTCTGGCTCGGCCTGCTGTTTCTTCTGCTCTTCGCAGTGTACCTTGGCTGGCTTCCCATCGAGGGGACCACCGGCGGCCCCGCCAACATCATACTTCCTGCAATGACCCTGGGGATTGGCAATGCCGCACTGACGACCAGGATGATGAGGTCGAGCATGCTGGAGGTCATCAGGATGGACTTCATAACGCAGCTCAGGTCCAGGGGAATCTCGGAGCGCGACGTGATCTACAAGCACGCGTTCAAGAATGCCGTCCTACCTGTCATCACAGTGATAGGACTCGACATCGGATGGTTCGTCGGAGGTGCCGTGGTCGTGGAGACCGTGTTCTCGTGGCCTGGGATCGGCCTCCTCATAACAGATGCTATCCTGAAAGCCGACTTCCCAGTCGTCCAAGGATGCGTTCTCGTGTTGGCATTCTTCGTCATAGTCGGCAACCTCATGGCAGATATACTATACGCAGTCGTTGACCCGAGGGTGAGGCTAGGATGAACCAGCCCAGTATCAGCCCGCCCAGGATCAACCCGCGTAGGCGCCTGAACGACGCTCTTCTCGGATGGAAGATGCGGGGTGGCGTCAGGCAGATCGTTGCGGAGATCATGGAGAGAGGAAGCAAGAACGTGATGGTGGTGATCGGGGCGACTGTCGTGATCATCCTCATCGCCATCGCCATCCTCGCCCCGATTCTTCCAATCGTAAACCCGACGGCGCAGAACGGAAGCGCTCTAACGAGGAGCCCATCATTGAACCACTGGTTCGGTACGGACACCCTCGGGCGCGACGTTTTCAGCAGGGTGGTTTGGGGGGCGAGGATATCACTGTTCGTCGGCACGGTCGCAATCCTGTTCTCTCTCCTGATAGGCATGACGTTGGGGCTGATAGCAGGGTACTTCGGCGGGAAGATCGACTACCTCATCTCGGGGATTATCGACCTTTTCTGGACGTTTCCCGCCTTTCTTCTGGCGCTCGCGTTTGCGGCGGTGCTTGGCCCGAGCTTGACGAACGTGATGCTGGCCATTTCTGTATCGTACTGGGCGAGCTTCGCCAGGCTCGTGCGCGGACAGGCGCTCACCGTGAGGGAAAGACTGTTCGTAGAAGCCAGCCGGGCGCTGGGTGCGAACAATAGCAGAATCATGTTCACGCATGTCCTGCCGAATTGCCTCGCGCCATTGATAGTTTGGGCGTCTATTGGAGTTGCAGATGCTATCACGATCGAGAGCAGCCTCAGCTTCCTAGGCGTGGGCACTCAGCCCCCGGCCGCCAGTTGGGGATACATGCTGAGCAGTGCAAAGACATTCATCGAAGAGGCCCCCTGGATCGCGGTCTTTCCCGGGATTGCGATCCTAGTCGCAATATTGGGGTTCAATCTTCTGGGCGACGGCCTTCGGGATGTCCTGGATCCGCGGCTGAAGGGGTTGAGGAGGTGACCTCCGAGAAGAAACCTATCCTCGAGATCCGGGGACTGCGCACACAGTTCTTCCTTCAGGAGGGCACCGTCACGGCCCTCGACGGAATAGACCTGACCATCTATCAGGGGGAGTCCCTTGGGATGTGCGGGGAGACTGGATGCGGCAAGAGCATGACCGCGTTCTCAATCCTGAGACTGATTCCTCATCCGGGCAGGATCACGGCTGGCTCTATAAAGTTCAAAGGCATCGAGCTCCTGAAGTTGAGTCAGGATCAGATGCGTGGTGTTCGGGGGAAAAGGATCTCGATGATCTTCCAGGACCCGTCCACGTCCCTCGATCCCGTGTTCACGATTGGACAGCAGCTGGGAGAGGTGATCTCTCTTCATCAGAAGATCTATGACAGGAACGCTCTTAATGCCAGAATCCTGGGCGCCCTGAAGCTCGTAAGAATCGCGGCGCCTGAGAGCGTCATGAAACAGTATCCACACGAGCTGAGCGGGGGCATGAAACAGAGGGTGATGATCGCGCTCGCCCTGTCATGCTCTCCCGAACTCCTCATCGCTGACGAGCCCACGACGGCGCTCGATGTCACCATCCAGGCGCAGATCCTGAACCTCCTGAAGGACCTCGTAAAGACCACTGGTGCATCGATGATGCTGATCACGCACAACCTCGGCGTCGTCGCGGAGACTTGCGACAGGATTTGCATAATGTACGCGGGCAGGATCGTCGAGGAGGCGGAGACCTTCGAGCTCTTCGCGAACCCATTGCATCCCTACACGCGCGGACTGCTGATTGCATTTCCAAAGCTGGGTGAGCGGAGGGACGAGCTGTCAGTCATCAGAGGATCCGTGCCCAACCTCATGCAGCCCTTCATGGGTTGCCCATTCGTGGAGAGATGTGACCTCTCCAAGGACATGTGCTCCAGGGTCAGACCCACCAGGGTCGAGGCCTCGCCAGGGCATTTCGTTTCCTGTCATCTGTATACCGCCCAGGGAGGACCCGGATGACAGCACCTGCAGGGTCGCCCGAGATCGGCGACTGGGATCAGCTGGTCGAGACTGTCGGCCTTCAGAAGCTCTTCCCGGTGAGGAAAGGGGTGTTCAGCAGGGTGGTCGGTCACGTCCATGCGGTGGATGGCGTAGACCTCTCAATCAGGAAAGGGGAGACCTTGGGGTTGGTCGGAGAGTCTGGCTGTGGGAAGACCACCGTCGGCAGGGCGATCCTGATGTTGACTCCCACCACTGGCGGTTACGTGTTCTTCGACACCCCGAAGGAGGTGGTTCATGCTTTCAGGACCCTCCACGGCATAACAAAGAAGATGAAGACTGGCAGACTCACAACGCGGGGCGTTCTGAATGTCGCGGATGCCCTCGATGCGCTCTTCGGGATAAAGGAGTGCGCCGTTGCCGAAGGAAAGAAGAAAGACTTCTGCGAGAAGGCCAGAAAGATACGGATGCTTGCAGAACGGCAGAACGAGGCGACGATCACAGCGAATGATCAAGACGAGATCAGGGAGACCGTGGAGAGCTCCCTTAATGAGGTCGCGAAGAAGTACTGCATCAACCATCTGGCCAAGGGCCCCCTCAAGAAACTCCGAGCTCGCATGCAGATCGTGTTCCAGGACCCCTATTCCAGCCTTGATCCGCGGTTCACCGTCGAGCGGATCGTAGGCGAGGGGTTCAAGATTCATGGCCCTCCGAAATCAGGATCTGGGAATCGGCGGGTCGTCGAGAGAGAGAAGATACACGAGACCGTCGAGGAGGTAGGCCTTTCTCACGATCACCTCACGAGGCTTCCCCACGAATTCAGCGGCGGCCAGAAGCAGAGGATAGCCCTCGCCCGGGCACTTGCCCTCGAACCGGATTTCATAGTCCTCGATGAGCCCACCTCAGCCCTGGACGTCTCTGTCCAGGCTCAGGTGCTGAACCTGCTGAAGAGACTGCAGGACCGGCTAAGCCTGACCTACCTGTTCATCTCGCATGACCTTTCGGTCGTCGAACACATGTCCGACAGAATCGCGGTCATGTACCTCGGCAAGATAGTCGAGCTGGCATCGACCACCGAGTTCTTCAAGAATGTCTCCCACCCCTATTCGCGGGCGCTTGTCAATTCAATCCCCATCCCGGACCCTCTGCAGAGAAAGGATCGGAAAGGGATATTGGGCGAGGTCCCGAGTCCGATCAACCCGCCTAAAGGATGCAGGTTCCATCCAAGATGCACTGTCGGGAACAAGAGATGTAAGGTCGAGGAGCCGCAGCTGGTCGATATCGGAGGCGGGCACTTGGTCGCTTGCCATCTTCTAGCGGTCCCAGAGCGTCCCGCCGAAATCAAGGCCCCTGAACCTTCCGAGGCGCCTTCGCCCTTCGGTCCAAGGCGTGTGCAATCGCCAGGACAGGGTGTCTGAAGAGCATCCTAGGACCAGAGTATCGCATCACCGACCTCATCCTGGCTCGCTTGGAGGCCTCGTAGCAGTGAACCGTGCATTTCGCGCATGTGGGTTTCGAGTCCTTGATGGGGCACGCATCAAGCTTTCTCTCAGAATAACGCAGAAGGTCCCTGCAATCCTCGCATAGGTCCCTTCCACCATGGATGCCCTTGCAGTACATACTGACCATGACCGAGACGGTCCTCTTCTCCCGTGCGATCCTGGAGCCCCTCATGGCATCTCAACCAACCAATTGGACGGTCCCCAGAAAAAGGTTGCCGCAGAATCGGAGTAGTCTCACTTGCCCTTCTTGAATTCCGTATAGCCGCACTTGCCGCAGGAGATCCTGTTGGCATGCTCCGCCAGGAAAACGCCTGGACCGCACTTCGGACAGTGCTTCCTGCTTCTGGTGAGCTTCCCGCCCTCGACCTTGAAGTAATCCTTCTTGGCGACCCTGATCTGCTTTGGCTTTGGTTGCTTGTCTGCCATTTGAATTCACCTACGCCTTCTTCTCGGCTGGCTTCTCCGCCTTCTTCTCGGCGTGCTTCTCGGCGTGCTTTTCGGCGGGTTTCTCGGCAGGCTTCTCCGCCGGCTTCTCGGCTGGTTTCTCTGCGGACTTCACTGCCCTGGGAGCTGCTGCTGGTGCCTTGGTCGCGGCCTTCTTCTCGACTTTGACCCTCTCCTTCAGCTTGTTCCTGACGAGCACGTGCATCCGCTCGAACTTCATGGCGGCCTCCTTGGTCTTGTAGACCTTGGCGTACCCGACCGTCTCCATCTTCCCGAACTCGGAGTTCATCCCGTCGACTATCACTCGCTCCTTCGGGGCCTTCAGAAGGGCCGACAGCTTGTCCCTGACAACCTCCCTCTGGGGCGTGCCCTCCTTCGGGTGCACTGCCTTGAAAGTGATCTCGGTCCTGTCCAGTAGCTGGTTCTCTTCCTTGGAAACTATCTCGATCTCCACTGACTCACCTTGCCATTCGCTTTATCGCGGCCACCGCGACGGACCTCGCCTTGTCGTCAACCTCGACGACCACGAGGCCCCTCTGGGGCAGGCCGTATATGATATGTGCTCCCTTCGGCGCGGTTGCGATCGCGACCAGCGCCGCGAGGTCCTCTTCCCCGACGACCTCGATCTTGATCCGTTCCTTCGCGCCAACGGCGGCCTTCACCGCCCGCCACAGCGCGCGCGTGATCTTCCCGGGCGGGTTCTCGACCTTGACGACCCTGCCGCTCATCTTCGAGATGCGCTCCTTGGATATACGGTCCTCGGTGCGCTGGGTCTTGTAGTCGAACACCGCTACATCGGGCTCCATCTTCATCTGAAGGAGAGTGATGGTCACGACATCCCCGACCGTTACTATTCTGGGGCTGCCTTCGATGCGCTTCCTGAGTGCCCGCGCGGGCACAATCTCGCCAAGGGGTTTTGCGAGCTCCTCCCTCATCTCCTCGGGGAGCTCAAGGTCTTTCTCTGGAAATGTATCAGCGAACTCTGAGGGCGAACTTGCCGTTGACATGGATGGCCATTCTCCTCGCGATCTCGGACTTGGTGTGGTCGAGGATCACCACATATCCCTGCCACTCCTTCGAGGTGTCGCCTCCGCAGAGAGGGCACTTGTCCTCTTCCGTGATGAAGCTGCATCGCTTGCAGGCTCTTTCGATCTTCATTCCTTCTTCTTCTCCTCGCGCCTCTTGCGCTCCTCTTCTATCCACTCGAGCTTGCCCAGGCCAGGCTGTCGCATCGTCAGGCCGATCTTGCTCTCCCTCGGGCTCCTCTCGTTTATGCTCAGCGAGACAATCCTGGCACGGACGCTGTCCCCGAGCCGAAGCTCGCGCTTCGTGTCCTTGCCG
>JBGOXV010000004.1:0-28763 GCA_041479325.1 Thermoplasmata archaeon | reverse complement strand
GGAGAGAAGGCCGCTGCGGAGGCATCCAGCTTCGAGGGCATCTGTATCAAGCCACTTGCTGAGGCCGGGCTCCTCGGAGGGGTCCTGATCCAGATGACCCCGTATTTCAAGCACAGCGGAAGAGACAGCCTGGGGAAACTGCGCGCCCTGCTCGACATCCTGGACACGGATTCCTACGACTACGCGGTGGAGTTCAGGCACAGGACCTGGCTGAATGAGGGAGGGAACGAGCTCTCGCCCGACGCGCTCGAGACGCTCCAGGAGTACGGCGTCGCGAACGTTATAGTGGACGGCCCAGGATTTCCCGCGACGAGGTCGCTGACCGCCAAGCACGCCTACGTCAGGTTCCATGGAAGGAATTACGACATCTGGTTCAGGGAAGAGCCAGAAGATGACTACAGGATCGACCGGTACGACTACCTGTACAGCCTCGAGCAGCTCGAATCGTGGAAGTCAAGGCTTCAGGAAATAGTCTCGAACTCGGAGAACGCGAGAATATACTTCAACAACCACGGCCGCGCGAAGGCCGCCAAGAACGCGTTCCAGATGATGGATCTGCTCGGCCTGTCCCATGAGGAGAAGGACATCGACATCCAGGATCAGATGACCCTTGAGAAGTTCCGCAGTCCCTAACCAACAAGTTCTGCGGCGCTCGTCCCGTCCTCCGACTCCTCCACCCTGATGACATTGTTCATGAGGTCCTTGATGTCCTCTATGTGCGTGATGAGGAATATCTGCCGGAACTGGCTTGAAAGTCGCGTCAGCGCCGCCATGACGCTTCTCTTTCTGCTCGGGTCCTGGGAGCCGAATATCTCGTCCAGGATGAGGAAGTTGATGGGGTTGGCCCCTGTCCTGTCCGCGATTATCCTGGAGATCGCCAGTCTCAGGCTCAGGTTCGCCAGGTCAGCCTCACCACCGGAGAACCTGTCAATAGGGTACATCACTCCCTGGTCCTCGATCTGCATTTCATAATCATCGCTCAGTTCCACCCTGGGATATCTCCCACCGCTCATCGATTCGAGTCCTTTCGATGTCAGCTCGGATAATGCAGGGACGATCCTGCCTATCAGGTGGTCCTTGAAATTGACGACGACCTCCTCGAGCAGCGCAAGATCGTCCCCCGTCCTCCTATCGTCCTCGATCGACTTCTTGACTCGCGCTATGTCCTCGAGGTCCTTGTTCGTCCTCTCGAGTTCCGATTCGCTCTTGTCTTTGGTGCTGCTGAGCTTGCGGACCACATCCTTGGCCGAATTCAGTACGACCATTTTTTGGTCCAAATCTTTCACAGTTGCTTCGTGTAGGTTCTTCTTTGGTTCAAGCTGAGTCACGATTCCCCGGAGGAGCGCCTCTTCAGCTCCGGTCTTCTTCATTCGCTCGCGGACGTCCTCAATGTCCATATGGTAGTGCTCGGATTGACTCTTGAGGCTCTTCAGTTCGACATACTCTTCGTGGATGGATTTCAGCCGCGCGTGCTCGGAGGCAACCTTGGCGTACTCCTGATCCGAGTATATGACGTCCCCCTGTTGATGGAGCTCGAGCTTCCTATGAGAGATCTTGCTCCTCAGCCTTGCGAGCTCCTCCTCCTTCGCTTCGAGAGACGTCTTCTGCTGCCCAAGTCTCTGGATATCCTTGTCGAGGCTGGTCCTCCTCTTCTTGAGGGCATCCTCTTTGTTTGCCACGGCTTTGAGTTCGGATTCCAGGGTCGCGATGGCCGAGCTCGCTTCTGCCACGGTCTTCTCTGCCAATCGCGAGCTCTCCTCGAGCTTGGTCACCAGCAATTCGTATGAATCCTCGAGTGTGCGCTCGCAGGTGGGACAGATGCCGTCCTTCCCGGCGAGTTTGATCTCCTCGAGCTTGATCTTGTCCTTTGAGGCAGCATCTCTTCTTTCCGCGATCTGAGCCCTCAGTCCACCGATTCTTCCGGATATCTCGGCACGGGAGCTCTGGCACTCAGCTCTCGCCTTGTCCGTGTTCTCGATGCTGCTGACGAGCGCCTCTGCCGACCCGAGACTCGACTTCAGCTTCTCCAGTTCGTCCAGTCTCAGCGCTTCTTCCTTCTGGTCCGCCGATATCTCCAGACCGATCATCCTTGCCCTCTCGCTCTTAACCTTCTCGGCTTCGAGGGCCTCTTTCCGCGTGCTGATCGTCCTCCAATCCCCTTCTTGCCTTTCCAGATCGGGCAGTCTCTGCAGCCTCGCATTCGTCTGGATGATCCTGGCGTCTATGCTTCTCTCGCTCTTCCTCAGCTCCTCGGAAGCGGATTGCTTCCCCTTGAGGTCACTGGAGGTCGAGTTGTAGGCGTCGACATCCTTCTTCAACTCGTCCCTGCGCGCCTTCAGGGCCTCCACCTCCAGCATTGCCTGGCGTTCCGTCTTCTCAGCGTCTCCCAGTTTCTTTGAAGCGTCCTCGCGAGCCGCAACAAGTCCGGGGAGCTTCTCGCGCAGCACTTGCTCCCTGTCCCTCCCATCCTCATCGATCAGGGTCTTCTCAGCTCCCTGGACGCGCGAGATGGAGCTGTTCTTGTCGGCCCTGATGTCCGTGAGTATGGCGTCGAGGCCGTCGATCCGGAGCATCCGGAGGACCACCTTCTTCCTCTCTCCTGCAGCGATGTTCTGGAGAGCGTTGAGCTCTTTCTGGATCGCGAAGACCGATGTGAAGAACGACTTGTGGTCCATTCCTATTAGCTTCTCGACCATCCTCTTGACTGGCTTGTCGTCCTCTGCTAGGACGGTGTCCTTGGTCCTCAACTCCGCCTTCATGCCCAACGATTTGCCGCCCATCTCCCTGTGGACCTTGTACTCGGTGCCCCCGAGCTCGAACTCTAGGGTCACTGCGCACGTATCGGCCGGCGGCACGCCCGTCCGGCGGATGCTGTCCTTCCCCGTGCGAACCACCTCGTCCACATTGCCGAACAGGGCCCACGCGATCGCTTCTATGATGGTGGACTTGCCAGCGCCGTTGAGCCCCAGGATCCCAATGATCCCGTCGGGGAATTGGATTTTCAGGCTACGGAACCTACGATAGTTCTTGAGCTCGAGGAAGGATATTCTCAATCGTCATCCCCCTTCGTGAGATAGGGCAGACCCATGTCCATAAGCTTCGCCTTCTTCTCGTCACCGTATTCGAGCGAAGCGACGTACTTCTTGAACTCGTCGGCCAGCACCCCTATCTGTGTGTCGTTTGTCTGGCTCTTGCCCTCGGCATCCAGTCTATCGATCTTGAGCTCGAAATGAAGTGCGGCCGTGCCCAGCCGCTTTATCCCTGCCACATCGAGTGACCTATACGCATCCGCAGCTACATTCGAAATCGACATGCGGACTATCCTTTCATCGATCGAGGCGCGGCTGACCCTATCCCTGGCTTCGTGGATTATCTCGGTGGAGGCCATGCCTGATGCATCGAGCGTCTCTAGATCCAGCATGTCACGGATCTTGAGGTGGTGGAATTTGACATCGTCCTTGTCGAGGTCCACTTCGACTATGCCCTTGTGCTGTTCCACCTCCCCGAATCCCAGTCTCTCGGTGGAGCCCGAATAGTAGGTCCCGTCACGAAGCTTCTTGAATTCGTGATAATGACCGAGCGCGACATAGTCCCATTTGCCGGCCAGCGCCTCGAGCGGCACTGTCTGCTCGTTGAACTCGTCCATCTTGTAGGTCTGTGATCCGGTGACGCCCGCATGAAGTACCAGCAAGTTGTGCTTGGTCGCCTTCGAGGGTTCGATCCTCTCAAGGGTGGAAGCCATTGACGGGTTGGTCGAGTGGGGAATTGCCACAACGGTAGCGTCTCCCAGGACCAAGCTCTTGGCGCCAGGCTCGTGCAGAGGATGGATATGGGCGAGATGCTCGAATATCCTGAAGATGCTCCCGGTCTCTCTCAGCCTCGGGGTCGAGTGGTTCCCCGATATCACGACCGTCTCTATCCCTGCCTCAGAGAGCCTGAGCAGCTGCCTGAGGGCGAAGTCGATCGCCCTGTTCTGTGGGCGGACCTGATCGAAGAGATCGCCCGAGTGGACCACGAGGTCTGGTTTGAGTTCGAGCGTCTTGTCCACGGCTTGCTCGAATGCCCTGTAGATGTCCATCTCCCTTTGATTGATCCCCTCCACTGGGTCCAGCTTCGAGTACGCGGAGAATCCAAGATGAGTGTCTGAGAGGTGGACTATCCTCAATGCCTGCCACTCTCCATCGCTGCGATGATGTCCTCAATCTCATCGAGGTCCCCTGAGCGGTCTCCGAACTGCATCGGTTTTCTTGGCTCGAAGATCTCCGACAGCTTGCTATCGATCGCCCTGGCCGAACGCCAGAGAGCGACAGCTGCCACTGCGATGATCGACATCACGACGATGGCGAAGACGATGTTCTGCTGGAATATCGAATGGATGAACGGAGAGACCGCTAGCAACCCAACGATGACATACAAGCCGAGGAAGGCCCACTTGAGCGTGCTCGAAGTTGCCACATATCCGATGTTCTCCGCGGACTTCGTGGACAGCATGGCCTCGCTCGTGGATACCTCTATCAGTCTGATCGTTCTGCTCCACAGCCCGTACATGCCGTACAGGACGACGACAAGCGCCCCAGCGATGATGAGCAACTGTGGAATGTCATCGTTCCCACCGACCAGATAGGCGTATTTCGAAGCCGCGGGAACCGTGCTTACTGCCAGGAAAACCACAGTCACCATGACCACGATGTAAATCACGATCCTGGATATACTGTTCCTCATCTCGTTTGAGATTCGGATTGACGATTTGGAGCGACGCCTCATGTTTCTGGCGAGAAGATTGAGGTAGGATGCCAGGAACATGGTTGACCTCGGAACCCTACCCTCGAGCTTGCGGGTCACCCTGTCCGTGTACTTCACGCTGTAAGGCACGATCAATGCGGTGATCGTCGTGACCAGAAGGATCGACGGGTAGATGGTGTTCGCTATGTGGGGCAAGAGCGTCGCTGAATTGGAGCTTATGGCCACAGTGGCAATCATCAGTGAGAACTCGCCGATTGCGAGCATGCCCAGACCAGCGCCCAGGGAATTCCTCGCACCAAATCCGCAAATGAACGTGGCGAGCGTACATGCGAATATCTTGCCGACGACGAAGACCGCGGTGATTATCAGGACGGTGAGGATCACGCCATTCTGTGTGGCTCTGTCGAGGGTCAGCAACTGACGAGCAGCGATCATGCCCACGGTAACGAAGAATATCGCTCCGAACACATCCCTCACGGGCTCCACTCTTCTCACGACGTCCCCCAGATACTTCGACTCGGAAACGATCACGCCCATCACGAAAGCCCCAATCGCTTCGGAGAATCCTATGAGCTTCGCGAATGCGGCCATTGAGAAGCAGAGTCCGAGGGCAGTCACGACTATCAGCTCATTGGAGCGCTGCCTGCCTACATAGTCGACGAGCCGAGGCACCACAGCCACTCCGAAAACAATCGACGCAGCGACGAACCCTGCCATTCCCAGGACCAGCCTCGTCAAATCTCCGGGGCTGACCTTTCCTGTCGATACAAGACCGGAGACTGCTGCCAGGATCAAGATTGCGGCGAAGTCCTCGACCACCAAGAGTCCCACAATGAGTCTCGCTTTCTCGTTGTCGAGTCCGCCGCTTTCCTTGAGCGACCTCACTACGATCATCGTCGAGGCCACCGAGAGCATCGTCCCCAGGAGAATCGACTCGAGGCTGCTCCAGCCCAGGGCTGTCCCCAGCTGGAAACCGATCACTATCATGATCATTATCTCCAGCGTTGCGGCGACAATGACCGTTATTCCGATCTTCCTAAGCTGCTTGAGGCTGAATTCCAAGCCTATTGAGAAGGTAATCAGCACTATCCCCAGGTTGGCTAGCAGTTTTATGTAGTCTTCTCCCGCAGAAGTGACCAGGTTCTGAGCGACAAGACCCACAACGAGCCCAGCGACCAGGTATCCAAGGATCAGCGGTTGTCTCAGACGGTGGAAGAGGATTATGATCACGGCAGCCACGGCTATGACGACGGCCATGCTCACGAGGAAGTCTGTCTGTATGTCGGCCATTCCAACTGCACCGTTGAACTCTTCAGGCCGAGGTCATCACGAACGTTTTCGGGGGCACCCTCGGGCGCTGCCAGAGCCTCCCATATCAACTCACGTGGGCTCTGTCTGGCTAATGTCTTTTGTGTTACTTAAGCGATGCCATCGGAGCCATCATCCTTGAAGGGCCCTCAGTCGCCCCGAGTATGAAAGGTTAATGTGATGTCAAGCCAATCCTTGCCACGGGATGCCACACCAAATCTTCAGATTCTCTCCGGCCTCGGAAGACCAGCGGCTGCGGCCGAAGGTGTTTGGGATCGGTAGCGCGGGATGCAACATCATAGAGGGAGCTCCGCTTCCCACGATCGCGCTCTCGACATCCGCTGCCGATCTTGCCAGGTCCCATGCCGAAAGAAAGTTCATGGTCGGCCAGGACAGGCTCATGGGGCTCTCAGGCACTGAAACAGATGTCCTGAAGCAACTGCCGGAGATTGTGGGCCACGAGCTACTGGACCTCTTCAACAACACCGATGTGGCCTTCATCATGTGCGGCCTCGGTGGACTGACTGGGAGCATGGGTTCGAAAATGGTCTCGTCCATCGCCCGCGCAAAGGGTGTGATGAACGTGGCTCTCGTCACCACGCCGTTCTCCGCTGAGAGTTATAGACGCAGGGAGCTGGTCGCGAAAGTGATGACTGATCTGCTTGAGTCATGCTCCCTGGTCATCGAGTTCGATAATGACAAGCTCTCCTCGTTGGCCCCTAATCTCCCGCTTTCGAAGACTTTCGGCATCCTAAATGGCATAATGTTGAGGCCGGTGGAGGATATCGCATCGACTATGTCGCGGACGGACGTCGCATCCTTCAACCGGGTTGTGGGAAATGCAACCCATGGCCGATTCGGTCTCGGGCTGGCGAGGGGCGACGAGCGTGTGGAGAGGGTCGTGGATGAGGCATTGAGCTCACCTTGGTTCGATCTCGACCTCGCACAGGCGCCTGCGGCCATTGCGATCTACTCTGCCTCGGATCCATGGGACAAGGAGGAGGATCGGATATCCCAGAAGCTTCAGACGAGGCTGCCTACCGCTGACATTCTATGGGGATCTTACAAGGATCCTTCGTTGGCCGACAGAATCCGATTGAGTCTGGTTATTTGCTGCGAGAAACAGGCGTGATGAGGATTACATCTAGTCTTTCTTGCCTGCCAGGATTCTCAACGCCTCGCTTTCCATGAAGTGCAGCTTGCCAGGGACCACGAGTGCGTGGAGCGGGCCTCCGAAATCAAGGGCAATCATCTCCTTCAGAGGTCCAGCCTTCACGGCGCAATCCGGTGAGCCTGCTCGTGCGACGACGCACACCAACGTCTCAGATGATATGGCATGCTGGGCGGTCCTCCTTTCCATATCAAGGAGCAGGTGCATGCCCTCGTTTGCGGTCATGTATCGCTTGTTCTCGGCGTCGATGTCCAACAGAACGAGGGTGTGGAGACCCCTGGACAAATTCTCCGCGATGAGCTCGTAGGGGCTTGTCGGAGAGTACCCTTCCTGAGGGAGTGGCAGCGTGACGGTGCGACCGAACTTGTAATGCTGGAGGCCTAGCAGGCCGGGAACGGCGGTCATGACCGACACCCCATGTATCACCACCGTCTCCGAGCCTTGTTCTATGGCCCGCAGCCTCAGCTCCACATGCGTCGTGGCGGTCATGGGATCACCAGCGACCAGTAGCGCCACGTTCTTCTGCCTGCAGGCATCGAGGACCCGACTGCCGTCTTCCAAGGCCGCTCTGCCTAAGAGCTCAATCGGTTTCCCTATCCTTGCGGCGAGCCTGTCCAGAGCGCCCTCGGAGAGAGTCGATGTGTATTCCTCGGCATAGACGAGTTCCGCAGCCTTGATTTCATGAAGCCCTTGAATGGTGACCCCGTCCTCGTCGTGAAGCCCAAGACCTACAAAGACCAGCCGCCCTCCTCTAGCAGTCATCGTTTCTCGAATGTGACGAGGGAATAAAGTAGTATTCTCTTGAACTGCTCCGATTCTGTTATCATCGTGTAAGGCGATTTGCCACCTCGATGGAGTCCATATCCCTGGTGGTTCCGAAGAAGAAGGCGGAACCGGTGAGGCAAAAACTCATCGAGAAGGGGGTCCTGAGAAGGGACCTCCAGATACGCTCCGATGCCAAGAGTGTGTACCTTCCAGTCACGCAGAGGATAGACTTGGGATATCCGATCGAGAAGATGGACTTTAAGGAGATGGAGCTCCAGGTGTCCGACTACCGCCTCCTGGTGGACGTTCCGGAAGAGATCCGACCTCTGCTCCCATCCTCCTTCGACACTGTCGGGTCCATCGCGATAGTAAAGATGGAGGAAGAAGTGGCGCCTTATGCGGCCAAGATCGGAAAGGCGATCATGGCTACCCAGATTTCCATCAAGACAGTGTGTGTGGACTCGGGCGTGAGAGATCAATTCAGGACCCGGAACGTGAAGTTTGTTGCAGGCGAGAAGACAACGGAAACCATCCACAAGGAGTACGGCCTCACCTTCAAGGTCGATGTGTCACGAGCCTTCTTCACACCGAGACTTGCGACCGAGCGCCAGGCGGTGGCGAAGCAGGTCAAGCCCGGCGAGGTCGTGATCGATATGTTCGCTGGCATTGGCCCTTTCTCGATAATGATCGCGAAGATGGGTGCTCCCAGAATCGTGTACGCCATCGATGTGAACCCCGATGCGGTCGAACTCATGAAGGAGAACATCGCTCTGAACAAGGCGACCTCCGTGAATCCTATGCTGGGGGACGCGCGGGAGGTCGTGCCTCGGCTCGAGAAGGCGGACCACATAGTCATGAACCTACCCCATGATGGCAGAGGCTTCATCGGAGAGGCGATCAGGGCGTTGAAACCCGGAGGCGTGATCCATTACTATGAGATCACAGAAGAGGATGAGGTCCAGAAGAGCCTGGACGAAATCGCCGATGCTGCCAGACGGGAAGGCAGAGTGATGAAAGAGCAGGCGAGGAGAAGGATCAAGAGCTATTCTCCAACCATGACCTTCTACGGATTCGACCTGCAGTTCTTGTGAGCTCACTTGGAGGGCGTGTCCGGACCGATGCTTTTCGGATCGAGCGTTATCCCCCTCTGCTGGTGGTAGTTGCCCGAGCGCTGCTCGTAGGTCTTCTTTGGCCGGGATCGCAGCTCTGAGAACACCACCTGAGCGAATCGTTCGCCAATTGGGATACCGACATTTCCATGAGATGCGTTTAGCGCTGAAAAGGTCAAATTCCCGTTGAACCCAGCATCGATTCGTCCAAAAGAGGCCAATATCCCCTTCCGTGCCCAGGTGGTTCTTATCCATATCTCCCCGACCAATGTCGGGGGCAGGACGAAGTACTCCTTCGTCGCCACAACGAACCAAAGGCCAGGCGGAATCTGCACTATCCCTTCCTTGCATCTCAAGCCGGTAGAAGGGATCAGCACCTCCTCGATAGTCACGTCGTAGCCGTTCGGGGTGAGGTTGCGTTCGTTGTAGCCATCGATTCGCAGGGACTTGTCCTCGAGAAAGGCGATTATGTCCGCATCTGACAATACGGCCATCGTCAGTTCACCTTTTTCGCGAGATCTTCCGTTCTCGAGCAGGAATAGTTTCGGACATCCCTTTCTTTCCCAGCTGCTCCGCAGTCTTGTCAGCCAGGGCTTTGAACCTCCAAAATGCTGGTGCCCATTTGCTCTCGAGTTCCAGCTTGAAGCTCTCCGAGATGACACTCGGCTCCCTCATGTCGGTCGGTTCGAATCCTTCCTTCTTCAAGATGTCGTCCACAGGTCCTGCGGCTTGTGAGATCCTCTCCCATTTGAACAGCTGGCCTATGCCCTCGAGCTCTTTCACGAGGTCCCCGATGTATTCCGTTCCCAGTTTTCCCAGAAGCCTTACGTACAGCCCCGCGAGCTCCTTTGCAGAACCCATGGCAGCCTTCCTCATTTTCGCGAGCAGCTCGTCCAGCTCATCCTCTTTCATCGCCTCGAGCTTTCTCGGTGAGGCCTCCAATGAATCCTTCACCGCTGCCATGATCGCGGGCTCAAGCTCGGTCTCGACAGTTCGGACTATCACGACGCCGTGTCTCGCGAGGTCGCCCTTCGCCTCTGTGAGTTCCTTGACCAACCCCGGATCGAGACTCGAAGCCATCGCGATCAGATCTCGGTGAATCCCGCCACGGTCTTCTTGTCCAGCTTCTTGATTACCTCAATGATGAGCTTCACGCAGTTGTGGGCGTCCGTCATGCTGAACAGGCCCACGTGCGAGTGTATATGTCTTGTCGGGACCCCGATCACGACACTGGGGCAGCCGGCATTGGCGATGTGTATCACGCCTGCATCCGTGCCCCCCCTCGCGATCTGGGATAGCTGGTAGGGGATCTTCGTCCGATCCGCTGTCTTGATGACGAGGTCGATCAGTGCCTGGTTCGGGATCATGGAGGCGTCATATGTTGTGAGCGAAGGGCCGTACCCCATCTTGGTCGGGGCCTCGTTCGGTTCGATGCCGGGCACGTCCCCAGCGATGTCGACCTCGAGCGTTAGGCACACATCTGGCTTAGTCACGAACGCTGTGGTCCGGGCACCCCTGAGCCCGACCTCTTCCTGAGTGGTCGCTGCCCCGATGACCATGTTCGGATGGCTGATCCTCTTCTCCACCAGCGCCCTGACGACCTCAGCCGCGGTCCACGCGCCTATCCTGTCGTCGAACGCCTTTCCGATGGCTATTGTGTCCCTGCCCTTTCTCTTTCCGTCTTTGAATATCTGCTTGGTCATCGTTGAGAAGTGCGAGTCGGGGATGACAGGGTTTCCTATCCTGGCTCCCATCGCTTTCGCCTCATCCTCATTCGATGCGCCTATGTCTATGAACATCTTCTCCTTGCTCACGACCTTCTCCCTCTCCGAGGCCGGCAGGAGGTGCGGTGGCTTCGCGGCGATCACTCCAGGGACAAGGCCCTTGTCCGTCCTGACTATGACCCTTTGTCCCAAAAGGACCTGGTCGAACCATCCGCCGAGCGGGTTGAAGGTCAGGAATCCGAGTTTGTTCACCGATGAGACGATGAAGCCGACCTCGTCCATGTGCCCAGGAAGCAACACGACAGGGCTGCTCGAAGTCCCCTTCTTGGTGAACATGAGCGAGCCGAGCTTGTCAGCATACACTTCATCCGCGAATTTCGAGACGTAGTTCTTCATTATCTTAGCGGGCTCCTTCTCAAATCCAGAGGGCCCAAAACAGTTCGTTAGCTCCTCGAGCAATCTCATTGCCTGCTGGTCTGCCAGAATCATCACCTTGACGCGCGCATCAGGTTGACGATAGATAATCCTTTTGCAGCTTTGAGTCCGTCGAAAGGAATGAATGGGAACTTGCGAGATTCTGTTCATTTCTCATAGCATTCCCTCCGGACCAATTCGATTCGTTTCTATTGAATCATTCATTTTTGGGTATGGCTATATATGACTGGGAATCATCAGCCGCTATTATGCCATTCTCTCGAACTATCCGCATCCGCGCGAGTCCATATCGCATCTTCGCAGTCCTTTCTGATCTCGAACAAAGCCGTCAATGGATCCCCGCTATCCAGAAGATCGAAGGAGTGACACCGGGACCATTCCAACTGGGAACCACTTGGACGGAATCTCGGAAGGCTGGGAAGAGAATGATGAGCTCCAACGTCCGTGTCTCATCCTTCGATCCGCCCAGCCGCCTAGGTCTAGAGGTGGACGGCAAGATGATGAAGGGTCAGATGACTTTCACGCTGACACCTAACGAAGATGGCACTGAGGTCCGGTATGAGGCGCAGATGTCAGGAAAAGGTCTTTTCCGGCTCATGACTGGGAAGATAAACCAGATGATGGCCGCCGAGGACAATGACATTCTTGTGCGCCTCAGAGACCAAGCCGAAGGACGGCATTCCTGAGCCCCTCCGAGACCAGGTTGCCTCCATTGTGTCTGCAGGGTGATGCGCCGGGGCTCTTTTGGAGTGTTCAAAGGGCCAGTCAGATACGATGAGCGGGATCCGAATGGCATGCCTTACTGTTTCGCACTTGCTGCGATCGTGATGTCTCGGGCGGAAAGCGGTCCCATATCCCAAGTTGAAGGGCGAAGGTATAAATTCGATAAACGGCATCCTGCAGAAAAGGTGGTAGGCCAGCATGTCAATTGTTCTTCCGGACCTCAAGTACACGAAGGATCATGAATGGGTGAAGGTGGAGGGTAAGCTCGCGCGAGTGGGGCTCACCGACCATGCCCAGACCGAGTTGACAGAGATAGTGTTCGTCGAACTGCCGGGCTTGGACAAGGAAGTCAGAGCGGGAGATGTCCTTGGGAACGTGGAGTCCGTGAAGACCGTCTCAGAAGTGTTCGCCCCAGTATCGGGCGCTGTGAAGGAGGCTAACGGTAAGCTTGTCGATTCCCCAGAATTCCTGAACAAGGATCCGTATGGCCAGGGATGGGTCGCAG
Organism: Thermoplasmata archaeon; assembly: GCA_041479325.1. Taxonomy (GTDB): domain Archaea; phylum Thermoplasmatota; class Thermoplasmata; order UBA10834; family UBA10834; genus COMBO-56-21. Next base: position 16,280 of record JBGOXV010000004.1, on the reverse strand, counting down.
TCCTCGAGATGAGCGATCCAACGGAGTTGTCCAAGCTTATGTCTGCCGAGGACTACAAGAAGCTCCTCGGGGAGTAGACGAAGCAGGCAAACGGTCATCTGAGGGCTGACCATGAAGAAGGGAATAACCCCGGATGAGGCCGAGGATTGCTTCTCAGGCTTCCCAGTCGTCCTTGCGACCGTCAAGGGCGCGAAGGACAACATCATCACGCTGGCCATGTGTCACGTGTTCTCGTTCAAGCCGCCCTATATCGGAGTCGGGATAGCTCCCAAGAGATTCAGCCACGGCCTCTTCAAGGAGAGCAGGGATTTCGCGGTCAACATCCCAACCCGGGGATTGCTGAAGGCGACTGAGATATGCGGGAGCAAGTCCGGGAGGAGGGTCGACAAGTTCGAGGCATCTGGGCTCACCCGAGAGAAGGCAGAGAAGATCTCAGCGCCTCTAATCGCCGAGTGCCCGGTGAACATCGAATGCGTCAAGGTCAAGGAAGTGGATGCTGGGGACCATACCTGGTTCATCGGAGAGATCGTGGCCGCGAGAAGGGCCGAATCGTACAAGGCAGCGGACATGATGCTGTACTGGGGCGAGTACAGAGTGATCGGAGAGCTGGTCAAGTAGGTGATGTGATTGGACGTCAAGAAGGCCATCGAGTCAAGGCGCAGCATCAGGAAGTACGAGAAAAAGGAGATACCGGATGCGGTCATGGAGGATCTCCTGGACGCTGCCCGGAAGGCCCCGTCCTCCAGCAACAAGCAGGCATGGAAGATAATCGTCGTAACGGATGAGGAGATGCGGAGGAGGCTCGTGTCGGTCTCGGGCAACCAGAGTTTCGTGGGGGACTGCTCTGCTTATCTGGTCGGCGTATCGGAACCCAACGTCGGGTATTCACCGATCGACATCACCATCGCGCTCGACCACCTGTCCTTGCGAGCAGTAGAACTTGGTCTGGGAACCTGCTGGATAGGGGACTTCGAGCCGATCCGAGTCAAGGAGATCCTCGGAGTTCCTGTCGACCACGAAGTCCCGGTCTGCATGACCCTTGGATACCCGAGCACAACCCCAGCTGCCCGGAAGAGGAAGGACGCCTCGGTGCTGTTCCGCAAGGATCTCTGGGGGCGGAATTGGGAGTAGGAGCTGGCCGACCTTTGCGAAGGGTTAATGAATCACGCAGCGGATGCCTACAAAGAATCTCATGAAGTGTCCGAACTGTGCGTACGAGAACCCTGATGGAGCGAGCTTCTGCAACTTCTGCGGAAAGGCGATAGCGCCTGCTCCCGCAGCTCCTATCCCGCAGCCTCCGAGCTATCAGCAGCCTGTCTCGCCGTCCGTTACCGAAGAGCATCCTCGGCAGTGTGTCTCCTGTGGGAGAGCTATACCTTGGTCGGCCAACGTGTGCCCTTACTGCGGACATGATTACAGGGTACCGGTCTACAACTACCCTCAGCAGGAGACACTCAGCGGCGGCATGCGCGCCCTGGTCTACATCATCTCGTTCCTGGTCCCGCTCGCAGGGATAATCATTGGGATCATCTTCTACGTCAAACCAGACCCAGAAATGAAGCGAGTGGGGAAGAATTGCATCCTCATAGCCGTCCTCGTGTGGGTCTCGATCGCCATATTCATCGCGATCATAGGTGTGATAATTGGCAGTGGAGGCCTCGCCTCATTGCCAAGTGGGGTATTATCAGACTTCACTTGCTGGCTTGGGAATTTATAAATCCCCCTAAGGCCGTTGCCGTGAGGCTAGCACAAGGACCTGCAATTTGCGCCGGAGGGCCGAGGTTTGTACATATTCAACACGTGCTCCAGAGACTGCTACGACACATGTTCTATCGTCACCCGGGTCCGAAACGGAAGGCTGCATTCTATAGAAGCGAACGGGAAGCAGCCGTTCACGCAGGGATTCCTTTGCCCGAAGGGACAGCTCCTTTCACAGTATGTCTACTCGAAGCAGAGGGTGCTGTATCCCCTGAAGCGTGACGGACCCAAGGGGAAGGGGAAGTTCAAGAGGATATCGTGGGAGGAGGCTCTAGATGAGATAGCCCGTGAGATTGCGACCCGATCCGCCGCCCATGGCACAGACTCCATTCTCCAGTACGACTATGCGGGCACCATGGGGTTTATCCAGAGGAATTTCCCCAGCCGGTTCTTCAACGCGATCGGGGCGTCTCGGGTGACCCATACCATCTGCTCTCGCGCGGGGGGAAAAGCGCTGGAGATAGTCTGGGGTTCCAGTCTCGGCATGCTGCCGGAGGAGATTGAGAAGTGCAGGCTGATCATTGTCTGGGGGATGAATCCAGCCTGGAGCAGCCCGCACGGGTTCGAGATCCTAAGACGGGCGCAGAAGCGTGGCGCCAAGATCTATGTCATCGATCCCATCAGGACGGCCACAGCCGAGATCGGGGTGCATCTTCAGATCAAACCAACGACCGACGCTGCGATGGCTTTGGGCTGCATTAATCACATAATCGAGAACAGGCTCTATCAAGAGGAATTCATCAAGCACAACACGACCGGTTTTGACCGGCTCGTGGAGATATCAAAGAAGTTCGATCTCAACGAGATGGCCAAGGTCACGGGACTGCGGACAAGGGATATGGAGGATTTCATAGCCGATTACGTTTCACTGAGACCGAACTGCATCATGATGGGCTACGGGATGCAGAGGCAGAGGAACGGCGGAGAGATGATCCGGGCGATAAGCTGTCTGCCCGCCCTGATAGGGGAGAACCGTGGTTTCTTCTATTCGACGGACCTGGACGATTTCGACATGGGCTATCTCGAGGGTTCCAGCCTGACCTCGAGGAAGAAGGTCTACTACAACATGGTCGATTTGGGCCGCTCCCTGGAGACTGGAAAGATCAAGATGATGTTCGTGTACAATTCCAACCCGCTTGCGACGTTGCCGAACCAGACCCTTTTGAGAAAAGGCTTCTCGAGGGACGATGTCTTCACGGTCGTTCACGATCTGTTCATGACCGATACGGCAGATTACGCGGACATCGTCCTGCCTGCGACCAGCTTCTTCGAACACTTTGACATCAACTCGGGCTATTTCCACCAGTACCTCTCGATCAACGAGAAAGCAATCGAGCCGCTGGGCGAGGCAAAGAGCAACAGCGACCTGTTCAGGGCGCTCGCTTCCACCATGAAGCTGACTTCGAAGGAGCTGTACGAGGACGACGAGAAGGTCGCCAGGACGCTCATGTCCAAGAGCAAGTCGCTCGAGGGCAAGTTCGAGGACCTGAAGAAGAAGGGTTTCGTGAAGTTCAAGATACCTGGCAGGTCGGTCTACGCGACCCCGACAAGGAAGATCGAGTTCTTCTCTGCGAAGGCCGCATCGGAGGGACTGGGAGGAATGCCATCCCACGTTGAGGTGCTTAGGAAGTTCCCGTACCAGCTGATTTCGCCCGTTCACAAGTACCTCGTCCGCTCACAGTACCACCCCCTGAGGTCCGAGCTGAAACCGGTAGTCTATGTCAACAAGAAGGACGCCGCTGAGGAGGAGATCGAGGACGGGGAAACGGTGAAGCTAGCGAACGAGTTGGGTGAATGGGACGTCGCGGCCGAGATATCAGACGCGGTGCCTCGGGGTGTAGTTTTCACGTACTCCGTTTTCTGGCCGAAGCTCTCGGACGGGAAGAATGTCAACTTCCTCACGAGCGATCTCGTCCAGAGATATGGCCAGAACTCGGCTGTCCACTCTACCTTCGTCCGGTTCGCCTAGGAGACAGGGCCGTCGGACGGGCTCTCTCGAACCCTCTTTCCCCAGAACTCGTCGTGGATCGCGACGACAGTGTTCTTCAGATCTTTCCGGTCGACCGTGAAGTGATACGCGACCATGGATGCTCCTGCGGATATCAGGTCCACATTGACATCCTTTGCCGCAACCGCGTTGAAGACTCTTGCCGCAATGCCCTTTGTCGTTCCAAAACCCTCGCCCACCGTGCATATGAGGGCCATACCGGATTTCACCTCGAAGTTCTCTCCGACGGTCCCTATCAACGCCTTGACCGCCTTCTTCGCATTCGATATGTCGGAATCGTCGATCAGCACGGCCGCACAGGTCTGGGAAGTAGTGGCGGAGAAGATGTTGACGTTCGCCTTGTACAGACATGCGGTGATGTCCGCGAGGAATCCAGATTTGTAGCCAGCGCCCGTGTCGTATACCTTGAGCGTCGCGACGTTCGGAAGGTACGACACGCTCTTTATTATGTCCTCTCTCGCGAACCGGCTGCCCCCGATAACGGTCCCGGGCGAGCTGGGTTTGAAGAGGTTCTTGACCACGATGTCGATGCCCCTCAGTCTAGCGGGCTGGACCGCCCTCGGGTGAAGGACCTGGGCGCCGAAGTAGGCTAGCTCAGCGGCCTCCTCGTACGAGAGGCGATCAAGGAGGAAGGCCCCCTTGACGAGCTTCGGATCGGCGCTCATGAACCCGTCGACCTCCTTCCAAATCTCGATTGGGTTGGCTCGCGTCGCGTAAGCCACAACGGCGGCAGTATAGTCCGTGCCGCTCCTCCCGACCGTGGTCACGTGTCCAGACTTTGTTATCCCGAAGAAACCTGTCACGACAGGGACGATGTCCTTCTTCAGCGCGCTCTCGAGGGGGGGCGCCATGTTCTTCTCGCACTCCTCGAGGATGGCAACCGCGTTCCCATGCTGGTCGTTGGTGACCATTCCCAGGGTGTCGGCCTCCATGGAGACCGCTTCCATTCCCTCGTGCTTGAGCAGGGAGGATACCACGATCGCGGACAGCCTCTCTCCGAAACTCAGGATCAGGTCATTGGTGCGGGGCGTGAGCTCCTCGGTGTAGGTGACCCCGTAGAGCAGCCTCTCAAGTTTGGTGATTTTCGTCTCAATGAGCTCCAGCGCCTCCTTCCGGCTGTGCCCGTCCTTCTTCGGGAGCATGTCGATGTGCTTCTCTTTGAGTGCCAGGAGGAAGTCATCTATCTCCTTCTCGTGCCTGGGCTTCGCAACGAAGTCCCTCAGCGAGTTGGTGACTCCGGCGGATGCGGAGACCACAACTATCTTGCGCTCCTTCTCGGCCTTGACCACTTTCGTCATTCTCTGGAGCGTGTCCTCCGAACCCAGGCATGTGCCGCCGAACTTCATTATCTTCAGGATCTCACCTCAGTTCCGAGGCTGGTTGTGCCGATGAATCGAGCTGAAGACATCTTGGCGTGAGTCGTCAGCCTCTGGGGGTTATGCTCGACTTCCACGATTCTGGGGACCTTCCCGTGTATCGAGATGCTTCCTTCGATCATGGCCAGGCCAGCCCTGAATCCATCCATGTTCTTGAACCTGTCGAAACAGGTGTTCAGGGATTCCTTGTTCGTCACCGCGTTCCCTATGGCCGTAGCGAGTGCGTCCGCGAGGACAGCGTCATCGGCGATGGCCAATGCGACATCGGCGTTGCCGAAGCTGACCGAATGGCCGAGCGTGCCGCTGGACGTGCAGACTCCGATGATCTCGTCAGTCGGCTCGAGTTCCAGGGCACAGGCGTTCCTCGACTCCGGGTCGCTGAATATCTCCAGGGTCGCAGGCTTCTCCAGAATCAGAGCGATGTCCCCACCGTTGTCCACCCAGCCGTGCCTGCAGCCCTCGGAGACCATCGCCTCGAGAGCCTCCTGGGCTATCATGCCCGCGACGGTCGCCATCGGACCTACGCCCGCGGCTGCGGATGCGGCGCACATACGCTTGATCGCACTTGCGCTGGAAGGTTCGGGGTCGTAAGGCTCGAGGGTCGTGAGAAAGAACCGGTCCTGCCTGATTTGCCTCTCGATTTGCGACCTTGTCGATCGGATCGCCTCGACCGCGGATGCGAGGAACTCCCTCTCAGAGGCGATCGTTGCCGCAGTCTCCTCGATCTCCACCTTCGCAAGGACGAACTCACTCATATCAGGATCTCCATGGCTCTGGGAGGGCACGCGTCGATGCACACACCGCACGCCACGCACTTCTCCTCGTCGAAGGTGACCTTGCCCGTCTTGGGGTCGATTGCGAGGGCGCGCGTCGGGCAAATTGAGACGCACATCCCGCAGTGCGTGCACAGGTCGTCGTCCCGTCGCACGCCCTCCTTTATCGGGCGGACGCCCACGCCGTTCTCCTTCAGATAGTCCATGCCCTTCCTTATGTCGTCGGCCTTCCCCGACAGCTCGAGCACCATCTTGCCGCCGATCTCATCGATCTCGGCCCTGAGGATGTTGACCAGGAGATGATACTTGGCGATCAGGTTGTTCGTGATGGGCGTGTTCGCGGCTGTCGGGCTGAAGTTCAGCACTACCTTGGTCTTCAATCACATCGCCTCCTTCTCAGATCTCACATCAAGAGTTCGGAAGACCCTGTCCATTGAGAAGTTCTGGACGGGTTTCTCCACCATGAACTCGCCTTTCATGATTTGGCGCTTCAATAGTTCGGATATCTGTCTTGCCTTGGGCAGGCTGGAGAGGGACGACGTCGGGACCGTCTTACCCTTCAGCTCTATCTCGCCCGACCTGAGGTCAGCGTAGGTCACCTCTCGCAGAACGGTCCTGGACCGCGCCTGCTGGCTGTAGTCGAAGACAGCGGTGATGATCTCGTCGTTCGTAACCGCCGCGTGCTTGGCCATCTCCTCGTCGAGAATCGGGATGGGCACCCCCACCCCGACTCCGAGCGAGACTCCATATCTCGTGAAAGTGAGTCCCCGGATGAACTCAGGGGACATCTGCTTCAGGTCTCCTATGACGGCCAAAGACCCCGCCGGCCTCTTCGGGACCCCTGCGGGAGTGCGCGGCACCCCCGGGTTGAACTGGGTGCCTTCCCACATGACGTAGCCCTGCGCTCCACCCAGGAATATCCTCGTGCCTATGCCGATTGTCCTGTAGTATGGGTCGTTTAGGAGCGGCGAGAGCTCGCCCGCGCTGCTGAAGGTCGCGTTGCCGAACTCGGGCAGGAGCTTCCCCATGTACGTGTAGAGCGTCCTTGAAGCGCTGTTGGTCGCGACTGCGTAGTTCTGGTAGCAGTTCCTGAGATTCATCAGGACTGCCTGGTTCACCGTCTTAAGGCTGACATATGTATCGATCTCCCTCCTTGGGTAGCAGTCGGTCCCGTAGGATGTGGCCTTCAGCCGGACCGCCTTTCCTCTCACGAGATCCTCGATGACGTGCGCACCCCCGTGAAGCATATTGTTCGATTCGTCTAGCTCAGTCGCCCCGAGGTAGGCGTCGACCGCCGCAAGTCCTCCGTAGGCGGGGATCCCGTCAAGCCATATCTTCTGCATCTTGATCGGGGGGTCTGAGTGGCCGAAGTTGAAGTAAGCTCCCGAGGAGCACATGGCCCCGAAAGTCCCAGTGGTGACGATATCGACCTCCTTCGCCGCCTTCTTCGTGCCGTTGGACCTCACGAACTGCTTGAATTCCTCGGCTGTCATCACGACGGCATCGCCGTGTTCGATGCTCTTCCGGATTTGGTCGTAGCTCTTCGAACTGGCCTTCGTTGATTTTCCCTTCTTCGCGTTCAGATCAATCCCTCCTTGAATGCCAGCTCGGCATTGAGGACCGAGCCTCCGGCTCCTCCTCTGATGGTGTTGTGTGAGAGCAGGAAGAATCTCAGGCATCCCCTGTCCACCCTGATCCTTCCCACCGTGACGGCCATCCCCCTGGCTCGGTTAGGGGTTCCCGCATCCACATCCAGGATCGGCTGGGGCCTGTTCTGCTCAGTTCTCACAAGTATCGGATGCTCAGGAGCGCTCGGGAGCCCGAGCTTCTGAGGCTTTGACTTGAATTGAGAGAGGGTCCGGGATATCATCTTCTGGTCAGGCATGTTCTTGTCATGGATGAACACCGCCTCCAGGTGACCGTCCCTCACATGGACTCGAGCGCAACTTGCCTGTATGTTCAGTGGAGAGTCGACGAACCTGCCGTTCTTGAACTCCCCGAGGATTTTCTTCCCCTCCTGGTTCATCTTCTCCTCCTCGTTCTTAATGAACGGGTTCACGTTGCCCAGTATATCGAGCGAGGCGACCCCAGGGTATCCGGCTCCCGAGAGCGCCTGGTAGGTCGCGACATCCACTTCAGTGAAACCGAACTCATCAATGAGAGGTTTCAAAGCGAGCGCAAGGCCCGTGATGGAGCAGTTCGCGTTCGTGACGATGAACCCTCCGTTCTTGCGTCTCTTCTTCTGGATCACTACCGAGGCCAAGTGTCCCGGGTTTACTTCTGGGAGTAGGATTGGGGTGTCATGCTCCATTCGGTGAGACGCCGCGTTCGAGAATACCGCCATCCCGTGCTCTGCGCATTCGTCCTCAATGGGACCCGCCACCTCGGACGGAAGCCCGCTGAAGACCACTTCGGCGCCAAGCTTCCCCAGGCTAGCTGGATTGGTCGGCAGGATGGCAATGTTCTCGAGGCCACGAGGGATCTCGAGGTCGTGCAACCGCCAGACCTCAGAGAGCTTTCTACCTTCTGACCTGTCCGATGCGCAGTAGGCAACGACTTCGAAATAGGGGTGGTCGTTAAGCATCTGGGCGAATCTTTGCCCGATCATTCCGCTCGAACCAAGGATTGCTGCTTTCATCTTCGACATCTCAGTCCACCTCTAGGTACTCTCGATCCCGTCGCATCATCACGGCGAACATCGCAGGATTGGCATCCAGGGAGGCCTTCTTGAGCTCTCGGAGCACTTGCTCCATCGAGGAAACGACCTTCCGGGTGTTGGGGTTCAATGCCTGGATGTCGTGATAGACCCTTTTGCTTTCATTTGATAGCTCCCGAGCCATCAAGGACATCCTCTCGAATGAGGGACCCTGGACCATCCTGAGCTCCGCCATGTTCTTTCTAGATGCCCGTATCGTGTCCGCGAAGACGATGGAGCAGAGGTGGGAAAGCCCCAGGACGTAGGCCATGAGCTCGTCATGCCTCTCGAGGCTCGTGCGGCTGACGTGTGAGCCGGCCGATGAGAAGATCTGTGACACCCTGTCATTTGCGTCATCCGACCCGCAGTCACAGACCACTACGTTCCTGCCCTTTGCGGAGCAAGCCTTCGGGCCGAACATGGGGTGAATGCTGGATACCAGGAAGCCACCAGAGGCGCCCTTTCTGAGCTGGGCCGCGATGTGGGATTTGACGCTGCACAGGTCGAAAACGAGTCCCGCTGGAGACGAATCAAGTACCATCTTGAGTTCGGACGGGGCAACCCCGAGCGGACTCGCGATGACCACGATATCGCTGCTTGCAGCAGCCGGCGCAATGGTCTTCAGATTGTCATAACCCCACAGCCTTTCCCGGGGGTCCCATATGGCAACCTCGGCTCCACGATTCGACAGGAACCGGCAGAACCACTCTCCCATTCTTCCGGCTCCCCCGACGACGAGTGCGGTCTTCCCATTGAGAGGTTTCTCGGCCTCAACCTCTTGGATGCGCACGGAGTCGGAGATCAGGAGTCTGGCGACATCGTTCGAAAGCTTCGTACCAACTCCCAGGAGCTTCGCTTTCTTGGCGAACTGGGTGATGACTGCCTTCTCCCTGGCGCGATCTCTTGTCTTCAGGCCGTCCTTGGCCTTCGTCAAGCCGATCTCCATCGAGACCTCAGCCCTGCGAGCGATGAGCTCGAGAATATCCAAGTCGATCCTGTCGATCTCCGACCTGAGAGCCGTCATCTCCTTGGAGCTCAGACGAATCCCCCCTGGAGCATCAAGTCGAGGATCACAGCTGCAGCCGAATTCTCAACGACCGGAACCGCTCGGGGCACGATGCACGGATCGTGCCGCCCCTTGATCTCGAGCTCGACGGGTTTCTTGTCTATGACATCCACGCTTGCCTGTGGCCTCGCAATGGATGATGTGGGTTTGAAAGCGACGCGGAACTCGACCGGCATCCCGTTCGAAAGGCCACCGAGGATGCCACCAGCATTGTTGGTCTTGGTCAGTATCTTCCCGTTCCTGATGATGTACGGGTCGTTGTGCTCACTGCCCCTCATTGACGCGCACTTGAACCCCGAGCCGAACTCCACACCTTTCACACCGGGTATGGAGTACATCATCGCGGAGATCACGCTCTCGATAGAGCCGAAGAACGGCTCGCCGACGCCGACAGGCAGTCCCACGACCGTGCATTTGACGATCCCGCCGATGCTGTCATTGGCCTCGTGAGCCTTCACTATCTCCTCAGTCATGGCCGCCGCGGTCCTCCTGTCCGCGCAACCTACGGCGCTTGCTCGAACGATCTTCTCGGCGATGCTGAATGGGACTTCCTTCTGGAGCGATATGGCCCCTATCTGGACCGTCTGTGCTAGTATCGAAACGCCCTTCCGCTCCAACAATTGGCGCGCGATTGCCCCTCCGATGACGAGCCCCGCGGTCATCCTTCCCGAGAACTGGCCCCCGCCCCTGTGATCATGATGACCACCATACTTCACCATTGCTGGGTAATCGGCGTGGCCCGGTCTTGGGACCCTTTTGAAGGCATCGTAAGCAGAGGAGTCCGTGTCGGAGTTCCTGACGAGCCCGACGATAGGTCCTCCGGTGGCCCTTCCACCGATGATGCCCGATACGATCTCCAATCGGTCCCTCTCCCTGCGGGTCGTCGAGACGGGCCCTTTTCCCGGGGACCGGCGATCGAGCTCAACCTGGATCAGGGCCTCTGAGATCTTCGACCCCGAGGGACACCCCTCGACCTTGGCCCCTATGCATGGGCCGTGGCTCGAGCCGAATATGCCTATTCGGTACTTGATCCCGAACTCGTTCATTTCTTCACCACCAGGCGACAGCCGAGCTGGTGCATGTCCCTGAGAAAGCCTGGGTATGAGACCTTGAACGACTCGTTGTCGTCTATCCTGGTTTCGGTGGTGGACACCAGCCCAGCCACGGCAGCCGCCATGAGTATCCTGTGGTCTCCGAAGGTCTGCACGGTTGCGCCGTGTAGCTTGTCCACGCCCTCGATCTCGCATCCGTCTCCGGTCGCGACTATGCTGGATCCCATCTCTTCCAGGAAGGTGGTCGTCGTTGCGATCCTGTCGCTCTCTTTGGCTCGCAGGGTCTCCCCGCCTGTAAGCACGGTCCTGCCTTCTGCGACGGATCCCAGCACGGCGAGTATTGGGAATAGGTCCGGTGTATGCCTCACATCGATCTGCGCACCTACCAGCCGGCCACCCGTGACCCGCACTGAGTTGCGAGACACGGTGACCTTCGCACCGAAGGACTTCAGGTGTTCGATGATAGCTTTGTCACCTTGCGGAGACTCGTTGTCCAGGTTTCGGACCGTGACATCTCCTCCCGTCAATGCCGCCGCGACGAGAGGGAACGACGCTGAGGAAAAGTCCCCTGGCACGTTGTACGACTCCTTCTCCAGGTGTTGCGCTCCAGGAATCGTGAACGCCCTGTCGGCCTCGTCCAAATCCGCTCCGAACTCTCGGAGCATGCTCAGTGTGATGTCCACATAAGGTCTGGACCTCTGCTTCCCTTTGATGTGTAGCGTCGTGTCACCCTTTTTCTGCGTGCATGCAATGAGCAGGGATGAGATGAATTGTGAGCTGATGTCCCCGGATATCTCAGCGGATGACTCGTCGATCGGTCCAGTGATTGCAAGGGGTGGGTTTCCCTTCTTACCGAGGTACGCGCATGTCGCGCCCAACTGGACCAAGGCATCCGCGAGCGGACCCATCGGTCTCCTGATGAGGCTCTCGTCTCCTGTCAAAGTGGTGGTGGATGAAAGTAGAGACGCCAAGCCCGCGATCAGCCTCATCGTCGTCCCAGAGTTCCTGGCATCTATCACACCATAGGCCGGACGGAGCTCCTCGCAGTGGATCTTCAAGCCCGTGGAGCTGCTTCTGATCTCGGTGCCGAAGGCATGCAGCGCGTCCAGAGTGGCGACGGTGTCCTCTGCCATGAGTGGGTTGTGAAGCGTGAAGCTGGAATGCGTGAGCGCGCCGAGCACCATCGCCCTGTGAGTGCACGACTTGGACGGGGGCGCTGTCACCGTGCCCCTGGCGACGGATGATCTGACTACAATAGCCGCGGTATCACCTCCGTCGCAGGCAAGTCGTTCACATGGGCCTTGAGAATGGAGCCTTCCTCTCTCTGCAAGGCTCGAAGGATGTCGCTCTCCTCGGCCCGGTCGCACACTATCGCGGTGGCAGGGCCAGTCCCGGATATCCCTGCAGCGAGGGCGCCCTTCTTCCTTGCCAGGCTTGCGATGTCCTCGGACACGTCGAGCACCTTCGAGTAAGCCCTGGAGTTGAGCTCCATCGCCTTGAGGTATTCCCCCCTGAGCGCGAGGTCGAAGGCCTTCTCGACCTCGCCCGCTATTGGGCTGAAGTCAAGGTTCTTCACGCTGGCCTTCGTTATCCTCCTGTCTGGAACGTGGAGTATGACGACGAGGTCAGGGTCGAGAGTCCCTTGGTGAAGGACGGTGAACGCTCTGTTGTCCGTCGCAACGACCCCTCCCATGTAACACGCCGACGCGTCATCGAAGGCCCCAGTGATCGTAACGGAGGCCTTGATGGACTCCTCTATTCCAGTCAATATGATCTCAAAGTCTGGGAGGCTTGCCCCGAGCGCCCTGGCAGTGGCCAGAACGACGGCGTTTGAGACTGCGCTACTGCTCTTGAGCCCCCGGGAGATGGGTATCTCGGACTCGATGCGGACCTGACCGTTGACCTCGGCCCCCCTTGCCTTCTTGGCCATCGCACGAACGCAACCTGCGACTAGGTCGCTGCCCTCTGCCGAGCGTGGGGTTCTGAGTTCACCGTGACCCAACTCCAAGGTAACCTCCGCATCTGTCTCAAGGGTGATGCCGAAGGCGGCGCCCTTGCCAGTGGCAATCGCGTTGACGATCGTGGCCGCGCCTCTGCAGCCTGCTTTTCCTATCATTGCAGGGACCTCCCCGCGGCTGCTCTCATGGCATCTACACTGGGCTCTAGTCCGGTCCAAATGCGGAAGGACTCCGCCCCCTGCTGGACCAGCATCTCGAGGCCCCCGTACGCTTTGGCTCCCCGGCTGGTGGCCAACTCCATCGCCTTTGTCATAGGCGGGTTATATATGATGTCTATGAACACCGAGCCAGGACCGACGAATCCTGCCTTCAGAGGTGTGCCCGCCATGCCTTTCATCCCGACGGGTGTGCAGTTCACCACCAGGTCGAAGGACCTGTCCGATTTCCACAATCGCTTGACTGTAGCAGACTTCCCGCCGAATGTCTTGGCTAGCTCGTCCGCCCTGCCCTTCTCGATGTCAATGATAGTCAACCTAGCCTTCCGCTCCGATAGCACATAGGCGACCGCGCGCGCCGCGCCCCCCGCTCCGATGACCAGTGCGGCCGTGTTTGGGGTGATGGTCGTTTTTTCGTCAAGCAACCGTGAGAATCCTATCACATCGGTGTTTTCTCCCACAACCGTCTTTCCCACGAAACTGATCGTGTTGACAGCGCGTGTAGCGGTTGCGGATTCGCCCCTTCTGTCGCACAGCTTGAAAGCCAATCCCTTGTGGGGTATGGTCACGTTGAGCCCATCGAGACCGAGATTCTTCAACGCTCGAAGAGCGTTCCCGTCGAATTCCTTCTGCGGGAAGTCGAGCGGCAAGTAGGCGCCTCTGAGGCCGAGATGTTTCAACGCTTCCTCCTGCATGGGCTTCGAAACGGAATGCGACACGGGATGACCTACTAATCCGAAGACCTTCCTCGGCCCCTGCAGGATGGAGATCTGGGCGGCCACGTCCAGCTGTCCTGGGGCTGCTTCCTTCCCGGGAAGGCATGCGTAGACGAGCTCGGATCCAATTCGGTCGGCGAACACTCTGGTAAGCTGTCCCTGGAGGCCCATGCCTATGATGACGAACCGCTTCTTCAGCCGTGAGAACTTCAGACCCAGCTGGACCAAATCCAGCGCCTGAGGGGCGGTTTCGCAAGGCATCGCCACTTTGGCGATGTCACCCAGTTTCATCGCCTCGACGAGCTTCTTCTCCACGACGCCCCTTGAGACGGGTCTCAAGAAATGGCACGATACGATTATCTGCGTCTCTGATAGAGTGCCCCTGCCTTTCTTGAGTAGGGACCTGTCGGTTTCGAGCTCGAGATCCACGTATTCGAAGTCAGACTCGAGTATCTCCTTCAACGCGTCCTCGCGTTTGGAGCCTTCTAGACCAGACCTCCCACCCTGCACCTTCGATCGGAGCGTGGCGATGGTAGGTCCGAGAATCTCGCTCCTCGCTTCTCGTATCATCTGGATATTGAATCCCTCGAGGTGGTCCAACCTGAGCTCGGCCAGGTCAGCACCAGCTCTGAAAGCAGCTTTTGACGAGCCAGAAGCCCCTGAGATGCTCCCCTCGACGAGGGAAGCCACCACGAGTGACACGATTCACTTCTCCATTATGCTCTCCTTCACGTACATACCGAAATGCCTTCCGCCCCGCTCCGGTTTGAGCAGTATTGTATCGCCGATCCTCAGCTTGGAGACCGAGACGACCTTTCCCTTGGAGCACACTCTGATGGTCTCAGCGTTCTGAACGATGGTCGAGTACTTCTCGCCTTCGACCTCCGCCTCGATGAGCAAGAGCGGCCTTCGCTCCACCTTGGTCCTTCCGACAACGACGCTTCTCGTCTGGCCATTGCACCCGACCACAAGGCATTCATCGCCACCATGGAGCTCAGATAGGTACTTGGTGCTTCCGTCCGGCATCAGTACGTAGGCATGGACCGGGCCAGCATTCACTCGGAAAGGTCTCGAGGCAGCGTACTCCGACTCAAGCGTCTCTGAGTGTATGAAGAATAGACATGAGGACTGATTGCCTATGAGCATGCCCTCTCCGATGGAGAGCATAGAACATGTGTCGATGCAGACCCTGTCCCCCAGACCGAGCTGTCTCAGCGATGTGATTTTCCCTTCCTTGAGTTCCAGCTTGGGCGATCTCTCGAAGACCATCTTCCGCAGCTTTGCCAGCTCCTCGACCTTCTGCGGGACGAAGAGCACTCCATCTGCTCCCCTTTCCATCGTCTCGAAGAAGAGCTTCGCCTCCTCCGCGGTCCGTGCGAGCATCAGGAGCTTGGACCCAGAGCCCTGGAAGTGAACGATCAGGTTCTCGAGCGGGATGACCTTCCAGTTCTTTGCCGATATTACGACTGTTCCCGTCTTGTCGGCTAGCTTCTTCGCCTTGGTCTCGTCCTCCTTTCCCTTCAGCTCCAGAAGGGCACCAATCGTCTTGCCTCGCTCGACGAACTTGCCATCCTTGAGAATGACCGCCCTGAACCTGCCTAGGCCGGTGAACCCCGAATCCCTGCTGTCGAGTACGATGGTGTCGAAACCGTTCTCTATCGCGGAAAGTACAATCCTCTTCCTGTTCTCACTACTGGGCTGGAAGACGGCGCCAACCCAGATCTGGCGGTCCTTCAAGACCTCACCGCCTGTAAGCTTCCTCTGGCCGCATACCTTCGAAAACGACACGTCCGATGGCCTTTGTGATACCAGTAACATCATCGTGCTGGAAAACGTTTCGACCGATTGAGACCCCTTTCGCTCCTGCCTCCATGGCCTCGCTTATCATCGCCAACAGGGCCTTGTCCGAATCGATCTTCGGTCCTCCGGCAATCACAACTGGAACCGGCGTGCCCTTGACCACCTGCTTGAAGGAATCCACGGAGCCAGTGTAGTTCGTCTTGACGACATCCGCGCCGAGCTCGGCCGCCAGCCTGGCGCAGTGTGCGACAGGTTCGACGGCGAATTCGTTCTTGATGTTCGGGCCTCGGGGGTAGCACATGGCCAGCAACGGTAGACCGAAAGCCCGGCATTCGTCAGCCACCATGCCGAAATCCGCAATCATCTCGTCTTCCCTGCCACCACCGATGTTGCAGTGGATCGAGACGGCATCTGCTCCAAGCGCTGCGACGTCCGCGACGCCCGCCACGAGCCTCTTGTAGTTCTTGTCCGAAGAGAGCGAGGTGCTAGCCGAGATATGGACGATGAGTCCGAGCTTGCTGCCCACGGATGGGCCGGAATACGGGACCAGGCCTTTGTGGATCACTATCGCGGAAGCGCCGCCCGCCGCGATCTTGTCGATGGTGCTCCTGATATCAGCTATCCCCTTCACCGGACCCATCGAGATTCCGTGGTCCATGGGGACTATGACGGTCTTCTCGCTCTTCTGGTCGAAGATCCGCCTAAGCCTGATCGTTTTCCCTACCATACCATCACCTGTGAGCCGTGCTAAACTTTGTCAATGTATTTGCCAAAGGCACTGGACGTATAAATCCGTTGCTGCCAGATTGCCGTGCGAACGCGTACAATGGTCGCAATATTAATCTATTACTGTACATATGTAT
>JBGOXV010000003.1:0-28793 GCA_041479325.1 Thermoplasmata archaeon | reverse complement strand
AGCGACCTCGTCGCGGGAAATCCTGGGCCGTCCACTATAACGTTCGCGACGCCGTACTCCTGGAGCGTCTCGAGCGCGTCGGGGGAGAGCTCGTTCCCTCCCTCATTCAACCAGGTCCTGTGCCTGAACTCCACCGCGTAGTCGTAGGAATCCGTGTCCAGGATGTCGAGCAGGGCGCGCAGTTTCCCCAGGCTATCTCTCCCGCTGTGCTTGAAATACGGGGTCATCTGGATCAGGACCCCTCCGAGGAGCCCGGCCTCAGCAAGTGGCTTGATACAGATGCCCTCGAAGCTGGATGCCTCCGCAGCGGCCTTCTCTCCGTCCGAATTCAGTATGGACCCGTGGGTGATCGCTTGCGGGAGCTTGACGGAGAATTCGAAACCCGGTTTCTGCTTTCCCTTCTCGATCCATGCCTTGACCATGAAATCGTTCGGCACCCTGTAGAACGTGGAGTTGATCTCCACCGACGAGAAGAACTTCTGGTAGTACGATAGCCACTCACCCTTCTTCTTCGCGAGCTCGGCCGGATAGAACCTTCCTATCCAATCGTCGTAAGACCACCCTGAGCAGCCGACAAGCGCCGCCATCGCGTTTTGGATGATTTGTTCATACAAGAACGTTGCCCCTGGGAGCCCGACACTGTCTGACAGCCCACCTCGCCCGGGTATGATTCTCTGCCGACGCGCTGGGTCGCCTCACAGGGGTGTGGTCCGATTCGTCCTCATCAGCCTCTCCCGTTCGGTGTCCATCCCGAACGGCTCCCCTTTGACGGACTTCGCGTAACGAGATAGGATGTTCAGTGCGATCGCAGATATCCATTGGTCCTTCTCTGGATGGGGTCTCTCCGACTGACTCCACAGCATATCTCGATCGCGGATGCCCATGAGCCATCGAACTGGCTTTTCCATCCTTTCGTCATCTGCACCGTATCCTAGCCAAGTCAGGATATCAAGCGCAAGAAGGCCGCTCCCCAGATAGGTCGGGTACTTCAGCTTGGTCCAGTTGTCCTCGGATCGATAGTACGTCGAATGGTAGTTCTTCTTGAAGAACCGATCGAGCATGAAGTCGGCTGCTGCTCTTGTCTTGGCCAGCTTGGCGGTCTCGAAGTCCATGCTCAGTCCTCGGACAATCATCATGGTGCTCCAAATGCAGCTCGGGACGTCCTTGAATTGACGGGGGTCATACTCGGGGACCTTCCCCTTCCTTATGACCTGCATGAACGCGCTGATCTTCATGAACTTGTACTGTGGGAGGTATCTGACATCCTGGAGATACGGGATCAGCCATCCTCCATCTGAGCGCTGCGTCTTGAGAAGCCATGCCATCAGCCTCCCAACGCGAGGGTCGTCCTTCATCTCGAAGCCGAGGAAGGCTCTAAGCGCAAAGCCGTTGTAGTGGGGATATGGAAACAAGTCAGTCTGGGGTCCGGGTATGTACCCTTCTTTCGTCTGCCAGCTAAGTATCTTTTCGAGGACCGCGCGAACGTTGCCCTCATCCGCTTTTACCTGGTATTCCCTCAGATCGTACAGGTTTCGCAGCATCGTTATGTATGTCCAACCCACGGGGGGTCCTGGACCAGCGGCCTCCGCCAACCTTCGCTGTCTCGATATGGGCCACGTGCCGTCCGGGCGGAGCGTATGGAGCAGCCTGTTCCTTTGAGGCATCTGCCTCATCTCATTCGCCGCCTGCACGACCTGAGGATCATCGAGAGGGCGCTCCATGGCGTCCGCAAGAAGATAGAAACGAACAGGAGGTCTGGATATCTGAATGAGCCTCCTCGAGCTCTCGTCTAGGATTCTCCGAATCTCGTTGTACAGTATGGGCATTCAGCCTGCCCCCAGGACTGGAAGGATGGAAAGGGATATAACCCTGTGTCACTCTAGTTTCGGTCGCCTGGAAGATTATGCTGCTGATCTACGTGATGCAGTGTTCCGACACCAGGCTACAGTGCGCCGGAAATGGGTCCCTCTATGAACATCGGTGTGACACCGTGTCGTGTGTAGGGGACAACGCGGCGCGCAACAACAACCCCCAGGAGGGTCAGAGCGGCGAGATTGCGTTCGCAGGCCATGAACCGCGCTGTTACACCTGGGGGACAATGCCTCATCGATTTCTACATTCTCGGACAAGCTTACGAAGCCATCGCTCTGCATCCTCGTAGTGGGAGAACGCCATTTCCTGCTCTCTGAACGACTTCGTATGATGGACGCGCTTTTTGGGGGAGCGGCCCGCGGCGTTGATGTGATGCAGGAGCTCGTGATATACGACGAACTCCAGGACATACCTCGGGACACGCTCGGAATCCAACACTCTGTTAGCAGCGAGCAAGTTCAACGGGGCAAAGTAAAACCCAAGACGAGTTCCGGGAGACTCGGTCGACCAAGCCAATGTGGGATATTGCAACCCGCCCTGGAAGTAGAAGGAATTGACGTAGCGGAAGACAGTATCGAGATCCCTTACGGCTCCTTGAGGAACAAAGGACAGGCTTCTCGCTCTGGACAGGTACATGGCCTTGTTGCGGGCCCATAGATCGGACGAGAATGCATAGGCTAGATATCGATCCGCCTTCCCTTCAGGACATTTCCTCCGGAATGCCCTGCTGAGCAAATACCAGGCCATCGATTCCAGCACGTCGTCCGGAGACCCATCCAAGTAATCGCTCACTTTGAACTCGATGCGGCCCCCCGAAGTGCACCATGTGTGCTTGAGCTCAGTGTATGGATGAAATCTGGCAGCAACTGCTTCCTTCCCAAGGCTCCGACATACCTCCGAGAAGTGCCTTTGCAGACTCACGGACATGGTATCGTCAGGTCGCCTTAAATGGTTCTCGAAGTCCGGACGCTGGCAACGGTAGGAAGGGGATTGACCAAAGGGACAAATACAACAAGGGGATTCCACAATGCCGTCAGGATCGTCGCATTCGAACCCCGGCTTTGGCCGACAGGATCGGGATACCCATGAGCGTGGAAGAACAAGTCCAGGAGAAGAGACAGTACCCCCGCGCGCCGTTGATTGGGGTTGGAGCAGTCGCGATCAAGGACGGCAAGATGCTGCTGATAAAGAGAGCGTTCGAACCCAGCAAAGGGAAGTGGAGCATCCCGGGTGGCCTGGTCGAGATAGGGGAAACGCTCTCAGACGCCTGCGCTCGGGAGATGGAGGAAGAGACCGGGATCAAGATACAGGTCCTCGAGCTCATAAACGCTTACGACATGATCGTTCCCGACGAAGCGGGCAAGATCAAGTACCATTATGTTCTGATCGACTTCCTGGCGAGGCCCGTCGGGGGAACCGAGAGGTCCAACGTCGAGGTCCTGGAGATGAGATGGGTCACCCATGAAGAGGCGAAACAACTCGACATGACCAAGAGCGCGAGAAAGGCGCTCCAAGAATTGTTCGGCGGTACAGTTCCCTAGTCAAGGCCCGGCACGGCCTCCCGGGGCTCACCAGTCGCCATTGGCAATTCCTTCTGTGTGCGGGCCGTCTTCAGCACAAGGACAGGCACATCCGCGCTCCTGATGATCCGGTCGTAGACCTCCCCGAACAACGTCCTCTCAATGGCTCCTTGCGGACCTGAGGCCATGACAAGGATATCGCATTGTTTAGCACGCTCCAGGACGGTGTTCACGAGGCTCTTGGAGTAGACGTACTTCACCTCTGTCGGGACCTTGACGCGTTCTGCCATCTTGCTCAGCCTGTCCGCGTTTCCATGGGCGAGCTCGACCTGCTTGTCGTCCGTGATGACCGTCAGCAGCTCTATCTTGGCACCGTACTCCTTCGCGATGGGAAGTGCGAGCAGCAGAGCCTTTCGCGTCTCGAAGTATCCCCCAGAGACCAACAGGATGTTCTCTATGTTCTTCTTCAGCCTCTGAGTCTTTATGATTGCCACGTCGCACGATGCTTCCCTCACGACTCGGTCCAGGTTGCGCCCAAGGATGGTCCTTCCACGCCTGCGGGTGCCTTTCCATCCCAGGACGAGAAGGTTGGCAGCCTCGTGCTTGGTCTGGTCCAGGATGGCGCCAGCGACATCGTATGACACGGACACGACGGGCCTGACGTTGATTGTCGAGGGGGCGACCTTCATCGTCTTGCGGAGTCCCATCGCGAGCTCATCGACGTACTCCTTGCTGATGGCATCAAGCGGCATGGCCCTAGGCACTTCCACGATCTTGTTGATTGTCAGGTCCCCGTCGAAGTATCGCGAGAATAGACCTGCCATCTCAACAAGTCGGAGATTTCCGAGGTTCTCCAGCGCAAGGAAGACCCTGTACCGCGCAATCTCCTCCTTGGTGAGGGGCTTCTGTGGGACCCTCTTCTGCCCGACAATCGACTCGACCTCCTCGGTGGGTTTGGCGAACATAGACACACCGAAGCCTATCGCAAGCCAGACAGCGGTGACATACCAGGCTTCAGGAAAGAGCCAGAAGATAGAGATCGCCAATGCGAGCTTGCTGATAACTCCGATCACGGGGAACAGTGGGAAGAAGGGAGTCCGGAAGCCGACGTCCATCTCGGTCAGCCTCGGGATCAGTTTAATGGATGCCAAGTTGGCGATTGTGAAAAGGAGCAAGAAGACGACGGAAGTCGAAGCGACCACGACTGTCAACGGGAAGAAGATGGCCATGACGAACATGATGATTCCCGTGATGAGGATGGCATTGTGAGGGATCCTCCGGGTCCTGTGGATCCGACCGAAGACGCTGGGGAGCGAGCCGTCTCTACCCATGGCGAAACTGACTCTCGAGGATGAAAAGACCGTCGCGTTGAGCGCTGCCATGGCGGAGAGTAGGCCGCCGATGATTACCATCAACCCCAGCAACGGCATTATGCTTTGTGCGGTGAAGAAAACTGCATGCTCTCCCTCACGAGATATGGTTGCGATGTTGAAATTGGTTAGACATGCAAGTGCAACCAGCAAGTACAGCACGACCGCAACTCCGGCCGATGTGAATATCGCCCTTGGTATGTTCCTCTTGGGGTTCTTGACCTCCTCTCCGCATTGTACAATTATCTCATAGCCCTCGAATGCGAGAATGCTGAAGGCCATCATCATGAACACGCTCGAGAAGCCCTTCCCTTCCGGGAGGAACGGTTTGAAATTGTGTGATATGACGCCCGACCCATGGACGTCCAGCGCGTAGATCAATGCAAAAGCCACGAAGAACACGATGATGAGAATCTGCATCATCGTTATCGAGGAGCCTGTCTTTCCAGTCACCCCGACGCCTATGTAGTTTATTGCCAAGAAGAAGATGATGGCGACCCCTGCGAATACCTTGACCAGGATGGGATGCGGAATCCCGAAAACGTCCAGGTTCGTGTAATCGATGATCGCGACGAGTGCGTAGCCAAATCCCAGCGAGTAGAAGCTGCAAGCAACTGTGTGTCCGAACCATGATAGCCAACCAGAAATGAACCCCGCTGGATGGGGCAATGCCTTCTTCGCCCACAGATAACCGCCCCCCGCTTCAGGGAATGAAGAGCCGAGCTCTGCATAGCTTGCCGCGGTGAATATCGTCACGACGCCGTTAAGAGCGAAGACGAGAAGGATGGCGGCACCGACCTCCTGAGTGATGACTCCGATCAGCACGAATATGCTCGAGCCGATCATGGCCCCGATGCCAATCATCGTAACGTCTAGAAACCCCAGATCCCGTCTCAAGGTGACGGTGACCGGTTGCCTGGATGAGGTGCTCGCCATCTGGGTCCATGTGATGTTTGGGCCTCGGTATAAGCCTTTGCGAAGGGTATATTAGCTCCATCCTGGCCCTTCTGGAAGGGGACTTGTCCCGTTGACTGGCGAGCCGCGGGCGGCGATAGGGCGGAGACAACTATAAATCGGCGAGCCGAATCATCCGATGAAAGCATGGGCAGGCCCTTCGAGCAACTGACGCAGGAGATGATGGACTATTACCTGAGCTGCGACCCGTCGTTCGCAACCCAGGTCGGCTGGCACAAGTACGACCGGAAACTAAGGGACCCCAGCCCCGAGGCTACTGCGCGTCAGATCTCGGACCTCAAGGCATTCGTGAGAACACTAGAGGGACTTCCGGTAGAATCCCTCGCTGAAGACCAGCTCATTGACCGAGACCTCGCCCTTCACGTCTTCAAGCTGAGACTTTTCGAAATGGAGGAGCTCAGATTGGAGGAGCGGTTCTCACGTGCTTGCGACGATATCGCGTATTCTCTGTTCTTCCTGTTCGTGAGAGATGTGCCATCATTCGATGAGAGAATGGAGTCGATGGTCACCAGATTGGAGCAGACACCGGAATTGCTGGCGAAATCTCGTGCGACCATGAAGTCTCCCCTTAGACTGTGGAACGAGGTGTCGATGGAAACGGGAGTTGGACTCGTTGATTTCATCAAGGAGGTTGGGGCCCTTGTGGAGTCGAAATCCTCCGACCCGGATCTCATAGAGAGAACGAGAAGGGCAACTGAGGTCGCGACCGAGGCGGTTGCCATGCATCTCGAGTGGATGAGAACCGAGGTCCTACCTAAGGCCAGTTCGAGGTTCACCGTGTCGCTTGAGGTCTACGAACGGTACTTGGAGAAGAAGCAGTATGGCGTGAGCCTCGAGGAGGCGCTCAAGATCGCCGAGGTCTACATGGATGCGGTGAGGAGGGAGATGGCAAACGTTGCGAGGCGGATGGTCCCCTCAGGAAGCATTGATGAGGCCCTGGCAAGAATGAAGTCGGACCATCCTGCGACCGCGAAGGAAGCTCTCAAAGCATACCAGGAGTCGGTGAGCCAAGCGAGGGGGTTCATGCTGAACAAGGACCTCGTGACCCTACCAGCGAACGAGAGGCTCATTGTCATGGATACACCAAGTTTCATGCTTCCTGTAACGCCCTTCGCAGCGCAATACGAGCCTGGGAAGTTCGACGGGAACAGGACCGGCCTCTTCGTTGTCTCCCTCGACGACGCCAACCCAGAATCTCTGAGAGAGCACAGTCGTGCAGGAATCGCGAACACCACCGTCCACGAAGGATACCCAGGACATCATCTCCAGGGGATCTGTTCGAACACGCACCCGTCGAGCGTCAGGGTCCTGATAGCGTCCCCCGACTTCAGCGAGGGATGGGGCTTGTACTCTGAGCAGATGATGCTATCGGCTGGATACAATGACACGGCGGTTGGACATCTGACGAACCTGAACGACCTCCTTTTCAGGATTGCCCGCCTGCTTGTCGAGATGAAGCTCGTGACGGGGAATATGTCCATAGAGGATGCGACAAGATTGTTCGTCCGTGAATGCGGAATGAACGAGGACGCATCGGCGATAGAGGCCAAAGCGTGCGCAATGAGCCCCACCTACTACTTCTCGTATTTCATCGGAAAGCTGGGGATCGAGCAGCTCCGCGAGGAGGTCCTGAGGGCGCTGGGGACAAGGTTCTCGCTCAAGTTCTTCCATGATTCTCTTGTCTACTCAGGCTGCATGCCTATGCCCTTTATGAGAAGAGCGATGGCCCTCAGAGTGAGGAAAGAGTACGGGATTGAACTCGGCGAACGGAAAGAATCGCTTTTCGAATATGCGATGAGAAAGGCCGGAAGATGATCAGGTCTCTTTGTTGAGTATGTCCACCCATTCCTTCTCCGCGGTCTCCTCTTCGTCGTGCCACATGCCCGGCTGGAACTTGTTTGACATGTAGTCCTGGAGCATCCGGTCCACACCTTTGACAGTCTTCGCCGTCCCGTTCCACTTCTCGAGGCGCTCCTTGTATCGCTCCTCGATGTCCCTCATAAGCATCGGGAGCATGCTGAAGGTGTCCTTTGCTGGGTAGCCCGAGTATATGAGTGCCAGGTAAGCTGAGTGCCCCTTCTCGATGACGACGTTCTTGTCGCCGATCTCCAATTTCTTCAGACCGACCTCCCCTTTCTGGAAGGAATCGCGGACGAACTCCTGAACGGCCGTGAACATTGCGCTCACGACATCCTTGTCCAGCATGGTGTTCTCCTCCCTCGTCACGTTCGAGACCAATCTGCCATCGTTATGGATCAGGAACAGGTTCTCGAGAGCATATGGCCTGGGGATCCGCCCCGCAACAAAGAACGCTGCCACGCCCGCGCCTAACAACAGAAGAGGGAATGAGTAAGGCCATCCGATCAGCTCAGCAGTCGTCGTCGCGACGCCCACCCTGAAGCTCACAACATTCGAAGAGAGTTTCCCGTCGCTTGCCTGAAGTGAGACGATTATCGTCTTCACGCCATCGGGAAGGCTGACGTACAGGTCACCTCCGACAACGAAGGCGTTCCCGGCAGGTGTTACCGTGATCGTCAGGCTCGAAAAAGGATCATCGCTGTCGTAGATGTACTGGAAAATCGGGTAGTGCGCATTCCTGTAGAATGCCCCTTTGTTGATGAAGTTCGGGATCGGATAGATCACAGGCGCTTGGTTCACAGGTGTGACGACCACGAATAACTGGATGAGGGACCATCCGCCATGACTGTCCATGGCCCTCACGGTCAGGGCCTCCATCCCAGACCAGTTGACGACGGAGCTCAGATTGACATCACCACTTGAGAACAATGTAGCGATGACTTGCTCCTGACCTGATATGAAGAATGTTAGTGTCGAGTCGTCTGGATCTGAAAAGAGGTCGTACAGCCGAAGGGAGCCATTCAGATAGCTGTTCTCCGGGAACGAGTAGTAGAGCTGATCGGGGTTCGGGACAGCGACCTGAGGTGGTGAGTCACCGGTCACGCGCACTTGGAACGGACAGAAGGTGAATAGCAACCCTGGGTCACTGATAGTCATGTTCACCTGGACCGTGTATGGACCAGTGAACACGGATGAATTCGGATCGGCGCTCGGCGGGAACAACAACTCAAGGCGAGGTGCTCCACTGCTGCTCGTGCCTGGTTTGATGTGCGTATTGTCGATATTGAAAGTGAGGGAGCTCAAGGAATTATCTGGGTCGCGGACGAACGGGCTGAGGTAGAGATAGTAGGTCTGATTGTACTTCACAAAGACCGTGTTGATCTTCTTGATCACCTGAGGAGGATCATTGACTGGTGTCACGGTCACGTGGATGGTGTCACTCTGGAGGGCACCCACCGGGTCGGTCGCCGTGAAGACCCCCTGTTCAGTGCCTGACCACTCCCCAGGCGCTGACAGGAAGACATCATGGGTTTGAGGGTCTATGTACACGTGGACATTGTGGAACCCGTAAGAGTAGTAGAGCGTTTGATTATCGAGGTCCGTGAAATAGTCATCTAGGTTGAAGGCGAGGATGCCAGACTGGCCCTCCTCGATGGTGCAGTCTGGCAGGCTCTTGACGAGTGATGGAGGCGTGTCCGTGGTTACCCATACAACTATCTTCAGTTCCACAGTCGCATTGCTGTCGCTTAGCCTAATGGTCACAAATTCGAAGTAGCTTACATCGCCATTCTTGTGAGGGAACATCAGGGTGGCATTCAGCCCATCGAAGAAAACGTTGGAGGAGGAAGACGTCAACACCAGGCTGGATTTTAGATTGTCAATGTCCGACACATAATATGAGAAGTCGAACAAGTACTGAGTATCAAACTTCACATAGAGCGTGGTCGGAGGACTGTTCACGAACGCTGGAGGTTGATTCACGTGTATGATGTGGACCGTCACAGTCGTGTGTGCTCTGAATCCAGCCGGGTCGGCAGCCCAGAGGTCGAAAGTGCTGTCGCCGTACTGGTTCTGCTGCGTGTGGAACACGATCACCGAGTTCGAAGTCTGATCGTGTGAGACGAAGAAGAGGCCCGTATCTACGTTGTCGGCCCACCATACCAGGTTGGTCGTTCCGTTGTGATGGTGCCAATAGCCGCTTAACGAAAGGCTCCAGGTCCCCAAATTCTCGTTGGCGTACTGAGGCGTGATCTCAGAGAAGGATGGTCCCTCCGTAGTGTTGACTACAACCGTAACGCCGATCGTGCCCACGATACTTCCCTTCCTGGCATGGATGACTCCGGATTCCGGAAGGTAACCTGCAGTGTACAGTCCAGATGGGCCCCACCCGATGGCATGTATGCTGCCGGATGTGTCAGTGTCCCATGTCACGTTCGTCAAGGTCAAGACATTATTCACGGCGTCGTACCCAGTTGCATAGAAAACGCGCGTGGCACTCTCCGGTATCTGTCGTGGATCTGAGGAGACATTGATTTCAATCCTTGCCAGCAATCCTGTAGCGACGGTTACATTGATTGTGAAATTGACCCCATTGTAGTCATTTGTGCAAGTGATATACCCCACACCAACTGTTGTGGCTTCGAACACAACACTAGTTCCCGCTCCAGATATGAAGCCGATGTTCCCCGTCACATTCCACCTTGGCATCCAAGTGGAATTCACGTTGTCGAGCAGGTCGCGACCCGTTGCATCTATAGGAAGCGGCGATCCTGCACCCACCATCGTGGGCGACGGTACGTTCATCTGGATGGTGACGACCGGTCCGCTGGAGAAGTACATTGGGGTGCTCCAGCCATCGTGGGATCCAGAGGACGCCCGGATCAGAATCGTCTCCTCTCCCCAGCTGTAGTTGATGGTTGAATTCGTGACCTGGCCCGAGTCCCCCACAGTGAAGACCAACGATGGAATGGAGAGCGTCCCATTGCTCAGAGTCGTCCCATCGGTACGATAAGTCTCGAGTTGCACCGTCCCGACCCAGTTGGTTATCGTCGCGTTGGTGGCATCAAGCGCTGTGACCGTGAGCCAGAACGAATCGCCCGCGATCGCCCTCGGAGGTCCGGAAACGCTGAAATGATCGACTGTGACAATAGTGATGGAGCACGTGAACCAAGTCGGGCTTCCCTGATAATCACTTGCTGTGACGTTGATCGTGAATACACCGAGCGGGAGATTCGGCAGGCTCAGCCCGAACCCCTTCCAGTAGGGGGGCTGGGCTGGGTCGGTCCTATTGGGAGTCATGGGCGTTGGCGGTAGAACGATCGTCCCATTTCCAGAATACGCCACGGACACATTGGCCCCTACGATGTCATAGGCACCAAATGGGTCGGAGACATTCGCCCCCACCAAGACATTCTCGAGTTCCGAGAACACGGTGGCTGGATTGTGGGATGCGTCCTCCGTCCAGGCCGCATCGACAGAAATTGAACTCGTTGCCGTGAGAGTGACGTATGAATCCTTCGAGGTCGTATCGAACATCACTATGAGCTGGTCGTTGAACGAATCGCCTCTCTGCACGGCCAGGACCAGAGAATGACCAGCTGCGAGCGTGTATGGGGAGATGGAGATCGTCAGATCGTATGGGCTGAAATCGGAGTAAGTAGGTCCAGATAGAGAGACCGTGTCCTGACCTAGGTTCGTCCATGCGCCCGGGTTCCCAGATTGGCCAGGCCCCATGTCGCTGAAGATTGCTGTGATCTGAGTGCCCGACTGATTCCCCTTCGACCTCGCCCAAAGATGTGCGCTTATGTCACCGGTGAGTGTGACGTTCGAGCCTAAGTTCGGATACATGACCCAGTAGTGTTTGTGATTGGGAGATGGGTTCTTGCGGATGCTGATGCCGTCTATGGGGGGAGTCTGCGATTCGTAGTTCGTGACGGCAGGGTTCCTCGGTCCTGTTGTGTTCATCCAATCGTAGTAGTTCCCGGCGGTGTAGTCTGGACCATCGTGCAGATGGAAGACCTCCGTCCATGAGGGCAATGAAGTCGCTTTCACTTCATGCAACTGTCCGCCTAGGAGCGGAACCAACGATGACAGCAGAAGAACGAGGACGAGCAGGACGGCGAGCGGTCTCATTGGTGTACGGTAAGGAGTTAGACTCCGCGCTATAAGACGATTGCCCAAATCTGTGGCCACTGGAACTCCGCCTCTTAGCGACGTTTTGTAGCCTATGCTGGGCTTATAAGCATTATCAACTCGTTATCAAGGTTGATATACGCACTGGCCCGTTTGCCTGGTCTAAGTCTTCATCCGCTGGGCCATTGCTGTGGCGAGCTCCTTGAAAACCTGCTCCACTTCCTTCCCAGTCTTCGCGCTCGTTAGGAAGGCCTTTCCCTTGTACTTGCTCGCCAGATCCTGGAGGTCCTGCTCCTTGATGACCCTCTCGTTCTCCAGATCGGCCTTGTTCCCAGCGAAGACTATGGGTACATCGCCCGCGACGTCAGTCAGAGCCTTTATCCAGTACCTTAGTTCCTCCAAGGATTCCTTGTTCGTGAGGTCGCATACCGCGATGGCGCCATGCGCTCCGAAGAAGTACGCCTCACGCAGAAGCTCCCTGAAACCCTTCTGTCCCATGATGTCCCAGATGAGCATCATCACCTTGGTTTGCCCGTTTGACTCGTCGACCTCGACAATCCTCTTTGTGACCTTCGTTCCGATGGTAGCGATGTATCTGTCATCAAAGACATCGAGGACGAATCTCTTGATCAGGCTCGTCTTGCCGACCCCTGCGTCTCCAATAAAGCAAACTTTGACTTTCATCAGGTCGTCTTCGGCCATCAGTGCGTCCTCCATCTGGGGGTTCATAAAGCTGTGATTGCAGGTAAATGCCCTCTATGGCTTTTAAGCCTTTGGTAATTCGCTGGCTGCCATGTGACGGCCAGAAACGCGTCCAGTACGGTCAAAGTGACCTCCGATGGTTTTTTGTGATAGTTCGGGCGTGACAAGGTCGTTGACGACCCCCGAGAACCTTCTGACCGCATTGAGGGAATCAATCACATCTGCGATTGGCAAGGACCGGACGGTCGCCATCGCATATTCGGGCGGTTTAGATAGCTCGTTGATCGCTAGGCTCGCCAAGGAGTCTGCCGAAGTGAAATGCTACACTTGCGCGATGGCAGGCTCACATGACGCCGACCACGCCCTTGGTTTTGCGGCTGAGGACGACCTCGATCTCACAATGATAATGCTGGGGCGAGAATCAGTGGGGGGATTGGTGGCGAGGACGGGGATGTTGCTGAACTCAGACGACCCTGTTCGCATCGCCTACACCATCCCGTTGATATGCGTCTTGGAACGGTGCGCGGAGACGACCGTCCTGGTAGGGAGCGGTGCCGACGAACTCTTCGGGGGCTATGCGAAGTACTCCACGGCCACAAACCCAACGGCGATCATGAGATCCGACCTCTCAAAGATGCTTGTGGAGGACAATGCGCTCAGAACGGTCGCCAAAGCCCTCGGCAAGAGGCTGGAATCCCCATTTGTATCCGAGGCCACATTGGCGTTCTCGGCATCGATCCCCATGAGCCTGAAGATCTCTGGGAATGACCGCAAGGTGCTGCTGAGAAAGGCTGCCGCCTCGCTTGGTCTGACCTCCCACGACAGGCCGAAGAAGGCGGCTCAGTACAGCTCCGGTCTGATGAAGGAGATGAAACGACAGGCGGCGAGCTCCGATGTGAGTTTGTCAGATTGGGTCCGGCTGCAGACCTGGTGTGAGAGCTACGGTCTGACTTCGCAGAGCCAAAGCCCTTAAGAGAACGGTGCGATTCTCCCCAATTCGTGAACTACACCGAATTCAGGGACTGGATGTTCAACCTCGAACGGTTCGGTATCAAGCTGGGGCTTGAGAATGTCACGGAGTTCCTTGAGCGCATCGGGAATCCCCACCACGACTTCAAGACGATCCATGTGACGGGCACCAACGGAAAGGGGTCCTTGTGCGTGTTCGTCTCGGAGATCCTTAGACATCATGGCCTGAGAGTGGGTCTGTACACCTCCCCACATCTAGTCAACTTCGGGGAGCGTATCAAGGTAGACGGAGAGGAGATTGGCGATGAGGATGTGCTTAGGCTCGGCCTTCCTTTGAAGCGGATCATGGAGCGGATGGAGGCTGAGGACAAGGAGAAGCAGCTCACTTTCTTCGAGTTCACGACCGGACTTGCCTTCAAGTACTTCGCAGAGAGGAAAGTGGACATCGTGGTCACGGAGGTGGGGATGGGGGGAAGGCTCGACGCCACGAACGTGATTACGCCCGAAGTGGCCGCCATCACACGCATAGGACTGGAACATACCAACTACCTCGGAAAGACGATTCAGGACATTGCCAGGGAAAAAGCAGGCATAATCAAGACGGGCTCTAGGGTCGTGACATGCGAGAGAGGTCGGGATGCGCTTTCGGTCATTGAGACGACCTGCAAGAAGAAGGGAGCGAGCCTTCGGACGATTGGAAAAGACTTCGACGCCTCCCATGTCCGCCAGGCGATTCATGGCACTGGGTTCGACTACAGTGGCAGGCAGAATCTCAGGGACCTGAAGATCCACCTTCTCGGAGGGTACCAGGCGGAGAACGCTGCCGGGGCGATTGCGATCATAGAAGAGCTGAGTCAACTTGGGACCCGCATCACGGACGACGAGATCAGATGCGGGCTGCTCTCGGCGAGATGGCCGGGGAGACTCGATGTCGTGTCGGAGAATCCGTTGGTCATACTGGATGGAAGCCATAATCCAGATGGCGTCTCAACCACGATGAAGGTCCTCACCGACCTGAAGCTCACACCGCTGACATATGTACTGGGATGCATGGACGACAAGGACGCGAGGGGAATCGTGCGTGCTATAGCACCGACAGCGTCAATGATCATCTGCACGCAGTCGAGATACAAGAGAGCTCTTCCCGCAGAGAGACTAGGCTTGATCGTGAACGAGGAGTTCAAGGGACCCTATGAGATCGTGGCGAGCAGCGAGGAAGCATTCGAACGGGCCCTCAAGACCCATACCGGGAACGGCGTGTGCGTGATCGGGTCCCTATACGTCGTGGGCGAAGCCATCCCATGGTGGCAGGCTTTCGGGAAGCGAATGGCGCCCGCGCACAAGGTATAAATGGCGAGTGTGTATTGGACCTGAAAGATGCGGCTGTAGTGTAGCCTGGTTATCACTTGAGCTTGCCAAGCTCAAAACTCGGGTTCAAATCCCGGCGGCCGCACTCAACCCCAATCCACAGGCGAGATTCCTTTACTCAAGATGCCTCATCAGTCGTCGTTGGGTAGCTCGGTAGAGTCAGTATCTTGTCAGGAAACCGCCTGGGGTTTCCTCAGCAGGACCCTCATGACGCTTCTCTTCCCTGACAGCACGCCAAAGGAGACCCTTCTTGTCGCTTGAGTCTCAGCAACTATCTCCAGACCATCGAAGAGCGTCTGGACCTCTCCCCTCTCGAAGTAGTGAGTCATTATGCCGTTCCCTCGGAGGAATGAGGCTCTCTCAATCTCCTCTCCTTTGCCGTATCTGAAATCGTCATGGTCGAAGGCCTCGACCAGGACATTTCCGCCTGGGAGGAGAGAACGTATGATCTCCTTCGCCGCCCGTGATCTCTCACTCTCTTTCATGTGAGAGAGTGAATGAACGCATGTAATCACATTGAACTTTTCATCAGCAAATGGCAGGTTTCCCAATTCGCATTCTACCAGATCTGCCTGAATATCGAGCCCACGCTGATGCTGAAGCGAGACGAGCGCCTCCCGTGAGAAATCACAACCCACGACCTCTGCCTTCTTGGCGAGGATCTCGGTAGTCTTCCCGTCCCCGCAGCCTGCATCAAGAACCTTCATCCCGGGCTTGAGTATCTGTTCGAGGAGTCCGATATCGCCGGTGCCGCCATATTGGATCCCGTGCTTCGAATAGAGCTTCTGCCATGCCTCTCGGGATTTCTTCATACCGCACACCACCAACAGGACCGCTCCATCTCTGTCGAATCACGGTATGGTTTCAAATACTACTAATAGACTAACTCGCGCAGAAAGAGGACACTGGAAGACTGACACGATGGATTTCAACTCTATAGTGACGAACGAAGAACTGAGGAAAGCGATCAAGGACCTCGAGTGGGAAGAGCCGACTCCCGTCCAAGAGCAAACGATACCTCTGGCCCGACAGGGGCACGACGTCATGTCGCAGGCCCAGACGGGCACTGGCAAGACCGGGGCTTTCGCCATACCGATCATCGAGAAGCTAGAGAAGAACAAGAAGATACAGTGCCTCGTCCTCACCCCGACGAGGGAGCTCGCAATCCAAGTGGCCGGGGATCTGCAGGACATGGCGAAGTATGCCCACGTGAAGTCCGTCGCCATCTACGGCGGACAATCGATCACCGTGCAGACTGACAAGCTCAAGAAAGGAGTCGAGATGGTCGTCGGGACGCCGGGAAGAGTAATGGACCTCATGCGAAGGCGAGAGCTGTCGTTCGACAACGTTAGGTTCCTCGTGCTGGACGAAGCGGACCGGATGCTGGACATGGGGTTCATCGACGACATAGAGTGGATCCTGCAGAGCGTTCCTAGGAACCGACAGACGATGCTGTTCTCAGCGACACTTCCTGACACGATCAAGCAGCTCGCGAAGCGGTACATGAGGAACCCGAAAGAAGTCAACATCAGCCCAGAGTCTCTCACCGTGCCTCAGGCAGAGCAGGTCTACATCAACGTGGGTCGCAGGAACAAGCTCTGGGCGCTGTGCAGGATACTGGACATCGAGAAGCCGCAGCTCGCGATGGTCTTCTGCTCGACGAAGAGGATGGTCGACATGCTCGCCGACAAGCTGAGCGCTTACGGATACTCCGCGGATGCCATACACGGCGACCTCTCTCAGGCCGCAAGGGACAAAGTGATGGCCAAGTTCAGGGCGGGCAAGCTGAAGATACTCATTGCCACTGACGTCGCGGCCAGGGGCCTCGACATCGACGACGTCACGCATGTGTTCAACTACGACATCCCCGGGAATCCTGAAGACTATGTGCACAGGATCGGCAGGACCGCCAGAGCTGGCAAGACGGGAAAGGCCGTCACATTCGTATCGCAGGATGAACAGCACTTGGTCAAGTCGATCGAGAGGTTCGGAAGGACGAAGCTGTCCGAGAACGAGGTCCCCGAATCAAGGGGGAGGGACACGGTCAGGAAGCAGCTGGACCTGGACGAGTATGCGGACCATTTCGGCATGGTGAAGTTCAGGGTTAACCTGGGCAAGAGAGACGGGGTGGGCATGGTCGACCTCGTACGGTTCATCGAGCGCAAGACCGGGATCACAGAGCATCTGGTGGGCCGCATCGAGATGGGCGAGGATACAAGCACAATTGAAATTCACAAATCAGTGGCTTTCAGGGCCATGAAGGGATTGGAACAGTACACGCTGCAGAACAAGCGGGTCGTGCTGGATCTGGTCAGGCGCTCGTCTGGGCGTTGAGCGCCCTGTTGATCTCGTCAGCCCTGATGTGCCCGACGACTTTCACGTTGCAGGTCTTGATCCCGTCGATGCCGAGCACACCGTCGCGGATCGCCTTCGCCAGCTCCACCCCGACCGGACAGAAGGGACTCGTGGGCATGAACGTTAGGGAGACTGAATCCTCTCTGACAACGATCTCAGATATGAGCCCCATCTCATAGACGCTGACCCCCGTGTGGGGGTCGAGCACGCTCTGCAGGACCTCGACCACGAGTTCGTTCTTGTCCATATCCAGCTGCAAATCACAATATCAGTATTATAAGCTGTCGTGGGTGGTGAAATGCGACGATTCATCTGTAAACCAGCACAGAGAGACCTCCGGCCTCGAAGTGCTCCAGCTCTCCCCGCTCCGAGGTCATCTTCTTCTCGATCTCGAAGTACTCTGGTCCAAGCTCGATCTTCCTGCCATCTTCCATTTTGATCGTCACACCTTTGTCCGATATGACGGCACCAGTCCCTGACATCGCAACGAGTTTGTCAGAGATCTCCTTCGAATCCTTCTTGAAGGTCGGTCCAAGTTTAGAATGAACGGGTTTGACTCTCCCAATGGACTCCTTCAATGAGACTCTGTCAAGTATTTCCAGCTCTCTTGATTTCACTGTTGCCTTGATGTCCTCAACAGACTCAGCCAGCAGGGCACGCGCACGTTCCCCGACAATCTCCACTCTCGTTACCTCTGCATTGAGGGAGAGCCCTTCGGATGACTTCCACGAGCGGACGCCCGCGACCACCGCCTTGACCGCCTCGCCCTTCAGCTCGGCCTGCTCATCCTTCCTCGGCGCTTCGGGCCAGGTTGAAACATGCACGCTGATCGGCCCCTCGTTCGCCTTGAAGTTGATCTGGTAGGCATCCTCCGCCATATGAGGAAGGAACACCGATGTCATCTTGAGGAGGCCCAGGCCGACCTCGTAGAGCGCGTATCGAGCGCCACCATCATCCTGCGAGTATGCCCGGTGCTTCGCCAGCTCTATGTAATGGTCCGCAAACTCGTGCCATAGGAAGTCCTCGATCGACGACATGACCTGGTCGAACCGATACTTATCGGCTTGCCTCTCGGTCTGCAATACGAGCTCTCCGAACTTGCTCAGTATCCAGGCATCGACCGGGTGCATGGTCTTCGGTTTCTCCGGTCTCGACTTGCACGCGGACCCGATCATCTTCATGACGTTCCAGGTTTTCGTCGCTAGCCTGCCGCCCCTGACAAGCTCCTGCTCCTTGAAAGCGTGGTCGATCCCTAGGGCGCAAGTGGCGGCATAGTACCTCATCGCGTCTCCGCCGTACTTCTGGATGAGCGGCATCGGGTCAATCACGTTGCCCGCAGATGCATGCATCGGGGTGCCATCTGGTGCCATGACGAACCCATGGATCATCGTCTCCTTCCAGGGTTTCTCCCCGATCAGGAGCATCTCTCTCAGGATTGTGTAGTAGGCCCATGTCCTGATGATCTCGAGCCCCTGGGGTCGGAGCGACATCGGATAGAGCTTCTTGAAGAGCTTGTCATCCCGCTCCCAGAATGTGTTCCACAGGGGCGATATGCTGGAATCCATCCATGTATCGAACACATCGGTCGAGCCGACATACTTCCCCCCGCACTCACATATGTCGACCTTCGGCCGCATGGACGTCGGGTCCACATAGCAGTCCTTCTCCTCTGCGAGCTGCACCTTGCCGCACTGATCGCACTCCCAGAGCGGGATGGCAGTCGCGAAGAACCGCTGTCTCGAGACCACCCAGTCCCAAGCCAGCGAGTTGACCCAGTTCTGTATCCTGATCTTCATGAACTCGGGGTTCCACGAGATCTGGTCTATCATCTCGAGGACCCTCCCCTTGAATTGGACACTCCTGATGAACCATTGTGGGACCTTCAGGAACTCTATAGACGTGTGGCATCTCCAGCAGGCGCCGACGTTCTGGTCGATGTCCTCCTGCTTGACAAGCAATCCTTGCGTCTTCATGTCCTCGATGATCGCCCTTCTTGCGTCTACGATGGGCATCCCGGCGTACTTGCCGACGATGGATGTCATCAGGCCGGATTCCTCAATTCCCTTCTCGAGGGGCAGGTTGTACTTCATGATCCACTCGAGGTCGTCCTTGTCTCCGATGGAGCAAATCATCACGATCCCCGTGCCGAAGGTCGGTTCGACCTTGGGGTCGGCTATCACCTTGACCTTCTTGTTGTAGATCGGAACAAGGAGCTCCTTCCCCACGAGGTGCCTCTTCGATGCGTCATCTGGGTGCACGGCGACGAGGAGACAAGTGGACAGGAGCTCCGGTCGCGTGGTCGCGATGAGCACATCCTTTCCCGTGTCCGCTTCATGGAACTTGATGAAGTTCAGCTTGGTCTTGCGAGGTTCGTACTCCACCTCGGCATCCGCTAGGGCCGTCCCGCACCTTGTGCACCAATTTATCGGGAAATGCCCCTTGTAGACCAGGCCTTTCTTGAACATCCTTATGAAGGAGACCTGCGTGAGCCGCCGATAATATATCGCATCGGTCTGATAATATATGCTCGGGTCCATCGACTCGCCCAGTATCTCGAATTGTCTGGTCATCTCGCCGATGTGCTTCTCTGCGAACTCGCTGCACATCTTGATGAACTCCTGTCGCGGTACGTCCCGGGCCTTGATACCCTTAACCTTCTCGACCCTCACCTCGACCGGTGTCCCGTTGACGTCGAAACACAGGGGGAAGAATACGTTGTACCCCTTGAGCCTCTTGTACCTCGCGGCGAAGTCGATCACCGTGTAGCCATAGGCGTGGCCCAGGTGAAGGGCACCAGAAGCGTATCTCGGAGGGTTGTCAATGCTGAAGACTTCCTTCTCCGACTTCGGGTCGAATCGGTATATCTGCCACTCCTTCCACTTGGCCTGCCACTTGGGCTCGCACTCCCGCCAATCGTACTGGGCCATGACTTCATAGACAGACAGATTAGTCTAGATAAACCTTGTTCAGTCGATTGGTGGCCAGATGGCCGAGCTTGCCGGTCAACTCCTCGGCCTCTTCCGCCTGAAGACGTTGGCGAGGATCAGGTCCTCCACCTCGGGAGTCATGGGTCCCGCCCATTGATCCAGGGAGAACAATCCATCGGCTAGGCACCTCACCAATACCGTCATCTGATGTGGGCAGAAATACCCCTTCTCGCGGAAATCGACACACTCGCAGGAGGTCGCGATGTCGTCCGTCGTATGGTTCACGAAGCGGATGTGGTAAACCTCGTAACCATCCGAGCGCCTCATCGTGAAAATCGCATTCACGAGCGTGTAATCGCTCTCAGGATCGAGGTCTACGATCTTGCTGCTCGTCGCCCATTTGATGGCCCGCGCCATGTTCTCGGCGAAGTATATCTCCTCTTGGGTGGAGCAGAAATCCTCCAGCTTGACCCGCTCGATGTTCTCCTGCACGAACCCGATCAGCTCCCCCTTCAAGAGGTTGGAGTCCCCCGACACGCCCTGGGCATCGCAGAGGTTCCTGAGGCTCTCCACAGTGAGCCTGGACAGCCTGAAATCAAGCGGCAGATTGCTAGACATAGTTACCCATCCCTATCACGGATAATCGTCGAGGGACGAATTAAATCTATTCGAGCCCTCGGCGGCGATGACACATCCGTCCGAGACGCTGTAGCAGGGGTCGTTCATAACGCTGGAACGAACCTGAGCATATCTCTCGCTAGGGATCTGGAAAAATGAAAGAACAAAAGGATTTGGGGAAGGGGTTTCTGGTCGGCCAAGGACCTACTGCTTGTCCTTCTTCTTGTCTCTCCGACCGACCGTTATGACAACCGCGGCTATGATGCCGATCACGGGTATCAGCAGCGTCGGGAACTCCCCAATCGCGGTGAAGGTGGTCGTCGTGATGATGTCAAGGCTGTTGTTCACATCGGTCGCAGTGATTGTCTTCGTGCCAGCGGTCGTTACAGTGACCTGGGTCGTAGCGACACCATTGCCCGCGTTGCTGAACTTCACTAGCACCCACGTCTTGCCGCCGAAGTTGATTCCGGTCGACGCAGTCGTGAGGTTTACCGTGCCGTTCCAGTCCAGTCCCGCCCCAACAGGGCCATCCACGGTCGCGCCGGTGTTGTTCTTGGCCGTCACGGTCAGGGTGGATATTCCCATTGGCAATGTCGTAGGAGTCAGCGTGTAGTTGCTGACCCTCATGACGTCGAAACTGAAGCTTGGCGACCCCGTTGCGTTCAGCAGCGGGAAGGCCACGTTCGGGTTCCTCGCAAAAGCCATCGGGCCAGTCAAGGTCAGGGTCTTCGTCGCGTGGTCGTAATACGTGGCGCTCCTGAGATTGTTCGGCGTGGTGTAGCCGAGGCCTATCTCTCCCCATACAAGGTGGCCTGCTCCCGTCATAAGATCCCCACCAATCTCCAGCTGCTTGGCGGCGGTGAGAGTGTCCTGAGGGCCGGTACCTTTGTACGGCTCGTAACCTGCGACGCTCTTACCGGTCGAGGGCAGTTTTATGACGATCTTCTCATTGGCCAACAGGTTCCAGTTCATCGGGGGATACCAGTAGGCGCAACCCACTCCATAGTTGAGCGTACCAGGGCTCCATGCCATGTAAGTGTACTTGTTCGTCTTGGTAGCCATGTATGGATTGTATCTAGAGAGCCACTTCCCACCAGTGCTCACATGAGTGCCAGTGTTCGGCGTGTAGTCTATGTGCAAGACATCGAGGAACCATGCAGGGCTGAAGAAGCCCTGATCCTTCCATGCGATAATGTTGTATACGCTGACCATTCGGCTCTTGATGTCCGCCCCGGTGGGAGAAGCGGTCCCGTTCAGGTACCAGTCCTCAGGCGAGGTCACGTCCTTCGTTTGTACGCCAGAGCGATCCAAATATCTGATCATCAATTCCTCTACGCCCCAACAGATCCCATATACCCTGAGGATGAGCTTGGTGGCGGTCGAGGCCGGGTCCACCGACAGGAACATGCTCAGAGGGAAGGCGTCGAGCGAGTAGTCGTAAGCCGCGTAGGTATCGTTGTGCCCGGCGTTGCTGCCATCCATTGTCCAGAACGCTGACCAAGAGGCGTTCATATTGCCCATGTTGACGCCCGTGTTGTTGAAGTTGAACTGGGTCCTGAGGTCCGCGCTTCCCGTCAGGCCGAGGAACTTCTTGGCAGCCGCCCTGTTGAAGTCCACCTTGCCCTGGAAGTCGACGTACCAGCCGTCGTTCGCGTTGGCACCGCCGAAGTTGAACTGGGCCGGCGTCACACCGTAGTAGGAACGCATGTAACCCGTGCCAGTTTCCGCTGCCGTGATATCTGCAGTAGTTGCGTACGTCAGGTAATACGACCAGTTGACCCAGCCGCCAGACATAGCATTGTAGGTCGTCCATGGCGTCCCCAAGACGGGGACGAACCCGAGGGGCATGTTCGCACCAGTCGAGATCGTGGTTAGGCTAGGTGAATCGATAGTTGTTCGGTAGAAGGAGTACAGACCGTACTTCATGAGAGGTATTGCCACGCCGGCTCCGGGAACCTCGCCGCTGTACGGGTTGTAGCCGATGACGTATGGGTATGCGCTCCGCATGACGATATCACCGTAGGTGAGTTGCCTTGCCACCCACCAGTCGTTTACTCCGGGTGTACTGCCGTGGGTCCCACCATTAGCTGTCGTGACCTTCAGATAGGACTCGAACATGTTGGAGATCGTGGTGTTGACGTAATGGGTGCCGCCAATCGTTATCTCAGCGGGGTTGTCCTTCGGGGCGGACTGCGTCGACTTATCGTGATTAAACTTCAGCGTCGGTGCGATCATCACGAATCCGGACGCAACCATGATGGCCACCATCGCGACCGCGATGATCATCTTCCATGGCTTGTGCGAATTGCCCTTCGGTGCGATGTTTCTCTGGATCGTCGGGGCCTTCATCGGGCTGACGTCCGTCTGTCCTGGGTCATATCCTCTGTCATACGAAGAATACTGCATGGTGGGCACCAAACCTTCCCCTTTCACTAATACATTGTTTCCTTTGCTATAAGAACTATTCTTGGTACTGGCCTTCCAAGCATCGGGCGCAGCACGTACACAAGTGGACATCATGACGCATATCCCGGGCTGCAATGTCCGGGGAGAGACTTGTCGGATTCCGAATGTCTGGGATGCGACCCCGAACGCCTGGACTGTAAAATGATGCCCGCCAACCTAGAGCGATTCGCACACGCTGTCCCGTTTCCTCTTCAAGACCAGGATGTGATCCTTCTCTATTCTGCTGTCGTTCCAGCGTGGGATGTCCAGATGACGGTTGATGACATCGAACACGAAGGTCCTCTCGAGCTCGAACCCTGCGAGCTGTGCGATGTCTGCAATTATGGCGTAGGTCGGGATGCGGACCTTGCGGAAGGTATTCTCGCCAACAACGATGCAGTACCTCCCGTTGCGCTTCAGAACCCTGTTCGTCTCACATAGGTTTTTTCTCATCTCATCGAAATACTTGTTGACCACATATGCACTTTTCTTGTCCTTTGCACGGAGCTGGGTCAGGACATCTTTTAGCTTTCCGATGCGAGTGCTGGGTTCCCAGGATTGGTACTCGGACAAATACGCCCGGGCAGTCCCGACGACGCGTCCGTCTAGCTGAGCGGTCTCGGTGATCATGTCAAGCCAGAACATCTCCAGTTTGTGGACGCTGACATAGTGCACCGCGCTCGCGTACGGCGGGGATGTTATGGCAAGGTCGATGGCGCCATCGTCCAGATCGATATCCCTGGCATCGCGTCCGATGATCTTGACCTCAGGAGGATTCCTGAACTTCTCCTTGACCTCTTCCGATAGATGCCACAGGTCGGCCGCGTCCAGGAGCTTGTTCTTGACCGTGTTCTCGAAGCGTCCTGTCGCATCATAGGAGGTCTTCCCCTGCTCATCGAGCTTCCTCTGGAAACTCGTGACCTCCGGGATCAGCGAGTCGTCGTCCGAATTCGACACCCTGCGTATGATCGACGAGAAGCATATCCTGAAGAAGTCCTGGTAGTTCCCCCTCCGCATCGCCCATACGTTCTTCTTTATCCTAGCGAGCTCCGTGAGAACGTTCGGTCTGAACCAGTGCTCCCGGTTCGGTATCTCAGGTATCCACTCCGCGCAATCCTCATCATCCTCCCGGATGTCTTCAAGCAATCCGGCCGCAAGGCTCGAGAGGACTTCGGGGTCGAGCGGAGTCGTCTTGACCTTGGCGATGAGTCTTGCCAGTGGATGGATGTCTATGCCGTAGCTGTTTCGACCGGAAATATATGACTCGAGGAGCGTTGTGCCGGAGCCCATGAAGGGATCTAGGACATCGTCCCCGACTTCGGAATACTCTTCGAGGCAGTACCTGGGTATCTGCGGGATGAACTTGGCCGGGTACTTGTGGATCCCATGGGTGGCGTAGCTCACTCGCCTCCCGATGTACTTCTTGAACTCACCCGAGAGGTCGAAGACCTCTGCAGGAGGTTTCGTCCCGGTGGCGTGGTGCGAGGGCATGTTCTTCCGTTCTCTCCTCACTTGAGCGCCGAAACTGATTCGAGATCGCCGCCCGACAGGAGCGTCTTGACAGCCCTCGGGACCTTGGCTATGTCCACCCTCAGCTGCTTCGCGGTATCCCTCTCCCTGATCGTCACCTTCCCGTCCTCCTTGCTGTCGTAGTCCACGGTTATGCAACAAGGGGTGCCGATCTCGTCCATCCTAGCATAGCGCCTGCCGATGGACCCGGAATCATCATAGTATGCCGCCAGGCCAGCCTTCGTCAGCTCGTCGCATATTGCGCCAGCTATCTCGTCGAGGCCGTCCCTTGCCATCAACGGAAAGACGCCCGCCTTTATCGGGGCGACCAGCCCTTTGAGCCTGAGGATCACATAGTCATCCTTCTGAGTGTACGCGTGGTCCAGGACTGAGAAGAGTATCCTGTCGACGCCGTACGATGGTTCGATGACGTGCGGGACGAGCTTCCTGCCGGAAACCTTCTCCTTCCTGGTCGCGACATCGTAGCACGAAGATGGGACCGAATGCTTCTCACCATCTACCTCGACGCTGACATGGTCCTTGCCTGCAACGGAGCCCACGGGCAACATCGAGAGTGCTTCCGCGACCTGCTTCGCTTTCCCCTTGAATAGAGGCCCCAGCGCCCCGAAGTTCGGCTTGATCACCTGCTGCTCAACCTCCTTGGGCTCATCGAACCGCTCGAAGGCAGTGAGATCGGCTCCTGAGTGTGAGATATGGGCCTGGACATCGTAGCTCCCTCTGTCGGCGATCCCGACCAGCTCCGTCCATCCGTAACCGATGTCCGCTTCCAGATCCCAGCAATCCGCCGCATAGTGCGCCATCTCCTTCTCCAGGTGCTGTCGGAACCTCAGCTTCGAGGCATCCAGACCGACGTCAATGGCAAACTTGTATGTGAGCCAGATGAAGTACGCGAGCGCCTCGTTCGCGATGGTCTTGGCCTTGACCGCATCTTCAAGTGTCATCTTCGCGGGCTTGCCTTTGTTCGGAACCAGATCGAGCACCTGTCCCCTCACGTCCTTGTATCGAGGCCACGATTTGTGGTCAGGATGCAGGAACAGCTCGGCCTCCATCTGGGAGAACTCCCTCAGGCGAATCACACCCTGTCTCGGCGATATCTCGTTCCTGAAGGCGTGGCCTATCTGGACGACACCGACCGGGAGCCTCTCCCTTCCGAACCTATAGACCTGTGAGAAGTTCACGAACATCCCCTGGGCGGTTTCGGGGCGAAGGTACGCTACCTTGCCCTTCCCAGCGCCGACCGACGTCTTGAACATGAGATTGAATCTCTTGGGGTCCGTGAGCTCCCCTCCGCAGCTCGGGCACTTCACCTTATTCTCCTTCAGCAGTCTACCCAATTGCTTCTCGTCGAGCGCCGCGGGTGCTTCGTGGAGCCCGGTCGCCAGGTGATCTGCCCGGAAGGTCTCCCCACACTTCGTGCACTCGACATACATGTCGGAGAAAGCATCCGTGTGCCCTGAAGCCTTGAAGACCGCCTCGGGAGCGACTATCGGGCAGGAAATCTCGTGAAAACCCTCTCCGAGCACGTATAGCTCCCGCCAGTGCTCCTCTATGTTCTTCTTCAATGCCGCGCCGAGCGGGCCGTAATCGTAA
Source organism: Thermoplasmata archaeon (assembly GCA_041479325.1). Taxonomy (GTDB): domain Archaea; phylum Thermoplasmatota; class Thermoplasmata; order UBA10834; family UBA10834; genus COMBO-56-21. The sequence continues at coordinate 2,561 of JBGOXV010000003.1, read as the reverse complement.
AGGCCGGCCAGCCCTCCATAGATGTCATATGCCGGCCATAAGAACCCCCTGCGCTTGCAGAGGGATAGCAACTCTTGTGGGTCCATTCACATCACTTTGCGAGCGTGGATACAACATCGATATCATAAATCATCGCAACGAGGTTGTCCTTTGAATCTCGAACAGGCAGCTGCCCGAAGTCGTTCTTCCTCATGGTCCTCGCCGCATCGCCGACAAGCGTCTTCCTGAAGACGGTCATGGGGTTCTTGATCATGACCTCCTTGACCGCCAGCTTGGGAAGGTCGACGCTCGACACCTCGTACCAGAGCTTCATGACGTTCCTCAGACCCTCCCAGGTCCAATTGTCCTCGTCCTCTCCTATCCCCAGGTCGCTCATTACGACCGAGCGGTCCATTATCGTCTGGTTGAAGATGTCCCTGTCCGTTATTATCCCGACGAGCTTGGCATCGTCATCCAGCACAGGGAGTGCGGACGCCTTCGCGGCTCTGAAGGTGGCGAGGGCCACGATTAGAGGGGCGTTGTGATATATCGGGATGCAAGGGGACCTCACGATCTCCTCCACCGTGATCTGCGGATTGTCCTTCTCCACCACAATGAGCAGGTCCGTGGGTGTGAGGATGCCGACGAGCTTGTTCTTCTCCACGACCGGCAGATGAGTGAGGTTCCGCTCAGTGATGAGCTTGGCCGCGTCATTGACAGATGCGTTCGGGCCAATCGTGGGGTAGTCTCGTCTCATGACGAGCGCGAGCTGGTCCTCGTCGGGTTTCGAGAAGATGTCTTGCCTGCTCACGAATCCGACCAGTGTGCCATCCTCGGCCTTGACCACCGGCATGCCCGTGACGTTGTTCTTGACCAGTTTCTTCAGCACCTCTGTCCTAGAGCCTGGTAGCTCGGCGACGATGGGATTCTCAGACATGACCTCCTTGACCTTCACCGCCTTGTCACCTCTTCTTGCTCCTGACCACCAGGACAGGGCACGGAGCATACCTTGTCACGCGCTCGGCCACGCTCCCCATGAATAGCTTCGAGAGCGCGGAGCGGCCCAGGGTGCCGATGACGACGAGGTCCATGTTCGCTGCCATCTCGACGATCTTCCTTGTGGGGGAGCCCTCCGCCACGACTGTCGTGACGTTCACGCCGAGCTGCTCTCCATCCTTCTTGACCTCTTCCACGGCGCGCTTGCCTTCGTTCTCGAGGAGGGAGTACACGCTAACGATCGACGAGTCAATCGGAAAACTGACGAACGACGTCTGGTCTATGACGTAGAGTGCGGTCACCTCAGCCCCGAGCACCTTGGCGAGATGAAGCCCTTGTGAAACGGCCTCCTTGGTGTACTCTGAGCCATCGGTCGCGATGAGTATCTTCTTTATGCCTTCCAACTCTCAGGCCTCCACACCTTTCCTCCACGTATGATCGCTTGCACATCTTTCGAACTTGCGGAAGTCACCATCTCGGACAGGGGATCGTCACCCGCCACCGCGACGACCGAAAGATCGCTTTGGGTGCCTATTTCCGATGTTATCTTTGCCGTCGCATTTAATACTTTGCGCCCTCCGAAAGTCGCCAATTTGACCGCTTCCAGGGGGGTTATGCCTCCCTTTCGTTTGCAGGCTCTATATGCTGCCTTGAGCTCATCGATCATGTCCGGTATAGCAATCATGCCATTGTCGGTCCCAAGAGCCACCTGAAGATCCGCACGCTTGAGCCTGGGTATGTCCAGTTCCAGCCCGAAGAACTCGTTGGATCTGGGACACACGACTATCGGGATCTCGGCGTCCGCACATCTCTCCAGGTCGCCGTCGGTCGCCTTGACCATGTGAACCAGGAAATCCGGCTTGAGGTCCAGGATCTTGTCGATGTCTTCGCTGATGGCCTCGCTTGCGTGAACCGAGAACACTTTCCCCGCTGCCTCTGTCCTGCCAGAGATGCGTTTCAGAAGATCGAATGGCCAGTCCCTGACTGCGCTCATTCCAATGCCGTCACAAGACTTGAGAATCGCATCCAACTCGTCGTCGGTGGCTTCTGCGCTTAAAGGTCTTCCCAACACGATGGCCCGGGGGGAAGCGCCTACCATCGCTTCGGATAGAGCGCGCACGCCCTCCAATCCTTCCTCGCGATAATCCACGAAGTGAGATGTCCCGCTGGCGCTCATGAGAATCATGGCCTCCCTCATGGCGTCGATCTTCGCGCTCCGCGACGCCGAGCGAAGAACGCGGTGCTTGTAGCTCGAAGGAGGGGCGACGATCTCATCCAGGGAGCCCTTCGGCGCTGGATAGGCGAACGAGTCACCGATATGCGTGTGGGCGTTGATGAAAGATGGGAGGACAAGAGCATTTGTGGACTCTGCAGGTGGACTCCCTTCGCATACTTCACCGACCACATCGTCTTGAATCCTCAGGAACCCCTTCACTACGCCTTCTGAAGAGAGGAGCCATCGCCCTAGGTAGGTTGAGTGCATTTCTTTCGGATGCCCATGGTGAACCGATTCCTAATAATTATGCTGCGTGGCGGGCGAGATACGGGCTCAGTCATGTGGGGCTGGAGCCCGAGAATCCAGAATT
>JBGOXV010000002.1:0-30494 GCA_041479325.1 Thermoplasmata archaeon | reverse complement strand
GTCTCGTGGACATACAACGAGCCGACCATCTGGCACGAGTTCACGACCGCTGCTTCGAAGGCCGCTCACTCAGCAGGCTACAAGACGGTCTATGTGACGAACGGATACATCGAGGAGAGCCCTCTCAGGGAGCTGAAGGGGGTGATCGATGCGATGAACATCGATGTTAAGGGCTTCACCGACAAGTTCTACAGGGCGACTTGCGGCGGGAGACTTCAGCCTGTTCTCACTTCCTGCGAGGTGGCAGTCGAATTGGGAATGCACGTCGAACTCACTTATCTGGTGATCCCGGGGTACAACGATTCAGAGGCGGAGATGGATCAATTCTCCAAATGGGTTGTGGATTCGCTCGGGCCTCAGATCCCAGTCCACTTCTCCGCATTTCACCCGGACTACAAGCTTGTGGACGTCCCGCCGACACCCGCAAGAACATTGTCCGCTGCCTATGATAGGGCCAAGAAGGCCGGCCTGCAGTTCGTGTACCTCGGAAACATCTTCGCGGGGGATCGAGATGACACACATTGCCCCAAGTGTGGGACGAATGTGATCGAGAGGGAAGGGTTCTCGGTGCACCGGACCAATCTGAAGGACAACAAGTGCGGGAATTGCGGCGCGGATCTCTATCTCGTGATTTGAGTCGGAAGAAGCTCCAGTCTGTCCTGAACGAGTGCCAAGAAGATGCTTTCTATCAGGAAGAGGTCAGCAGGAATATCAGGTTCCCGATCACTGCGGAGAAGACCAAACTCGCCAGCATTGGCACGATGAACGGTATTTTCGGCGTTATCCAGAGCCTGGTACGTCCCGACTTCACCAGAAGATCTACCTCTTTATCTAGGTCCTCGTCCCGCTTCGGACGCGCATAGATCACGTGTTCTCCACCCTCCATTCTCTCCATGAGCCAGACATGCTTGCCCTTCAGCTGTGAGTGCTCGGCTCTGTATCCGAGGAGAGACTGTGGGAACTTCATCTCCCTGGAAGCAATGTTTCTTGACAGGAAAACGATGGGCATGAGTGCGGTCATGATAGCCGCGTTGATGAGAATGACGAACGCGAACGGGAAGAATAGCTGTGCCGTCCCCGTGTCCCCGTGAAGCAGCGGGAATCCTCCCAAGGCCGGGTATACCGGGAACAGGATCGCCAACGAGAGCAGAGCCTTCGCATCCGCTCCTCCCCGGATGATGTCGGACATATACATGGCGACGACGAACAGCATCATGACCGGTATTGCCAGCAGATGTTGGAAGTAGGAACTGGAGCCCCATGCGTAGCCAAGCGCTACTATGGCAATGATCCCAATCGAGTATTTCACGGCGGGGCCATACCTCGTCATCGTTGAGCCTTCCTTTCCGTCCCAGTACACATCAGCCAGGATCGCGATGATGGGAACGATCACGAGAACGTAGGTCAGCGATTTCCCATCGGCGATGAGCTGGATGGGAATCAGGACCAGCGCTGCGACAGCAAGGACTATCCAAGGTCCGTTCTGGACCCTCCTGGTCCTCACGTCCTGGACAGACGCATAGCCCAGAATGGCGATTCCGATGACCAGACGGAGCGCATCGATTACCCACTTGTCGTCCACGTGAATGGATTACCCTGTCATTACTTAAGGGCTGTGCACGTGCCAGCATCGCCAACGAAAGGATTAAATGACAATCCTCGATTAAGCTGCGGACGACCAATGAAACCCCTGAGATGCCTTGCCCTGCTATTCGTCTTCATGGCGTGTGTCGCCATGGTCACATCGAATGGTGCCAGCGGCTCAAGCGGAATCATCCTGCAAATGACAAGTCCCCCCCATCAGGAGGTCAATGCGGGCGACTCAGTGGTGTATCAGTGGTTCATCTACAATGGCTACAATACGTCTCTCCTGCTGCAGGTCACGACAGATGTGCCCTCAGGCCCCGGCTGGACCTCCGAGTTCAACATACCTATCGCGGTGATGTATCCCGGGACGAGCACATACGTGAACCTCACGGTCAAGGCTAGCAAGGATGTTGACACGACATTCGCCAACCAGACCGTCTTCTTCTCATATACAGACTTGAACAACTCAGCCTTCTCCCGCCTCGACATAAGCAACGCTAGAACGGACATGATCCCGACCTGGGGGGCAATAGCCCCTGGCAAGAACAAGCTGCTGGGCCAGTATGAGAATCCGCTCCCGGCGCCGTTCGACAACAACTACGGAACATTCGCTCTGAATGTGGGCATCTGGGCCGCCATCGCGTTGCTCCTGGCATTCGTCATCGGTCCCGCGGTGAAGCTGCTCACCCAGAGGTCGAAGGCTGACTTGGATGACAGGATCTTGAAGATGATTCACAAGCCAATCTTCGTACTCGTGATTGTGTTCGGCCTTGTGAATTCGCTCGTGATCCTCCCGCTCACGGAGCGCGACGTCGCCAAGGTTTACCAGGTGTACTGGGTGATCCTGATTGCCGTTCTCACTTTCGTGGTCTATAGGCTATACAAAGAGATCGTGATCCATCTCGGAAGGAAGTGGGCTGAGAGGACGCAAACGGAGCTCGATGTTGTCTTGATACCGATTCTTGACAAGATCGGGGGACTCGTCATTCTCATCTTCGGCGCGATGGCGACGCTTAGCTACTTGCACTACAACATCACGTTCCTTCTGGCCGGAGTCGGCGTCTTCGGCCTAGTGCTCGCATTTGCGGCACAGGACGCTCTGTCCAATTTCTTCAGCGGCGTGGCCTTGCTCCTTGACCGCCCATTCGTCGAAGGTGACTACATCACAATATCGACGGGCGAGCTTTGCCGGGTCGAGAGGATCGGCATCCGAAGCTGTAGGTTGTACGACGTGTTCCAAAACAACCACATTATCCTTCCGAACAACAAGCTCGTGAACGACAAGATCGTGAACATGAACGAGCCCGACGAGCGGGGCGTCGTCGAGGTGGCGGTGAATGTGGTTCACGGGACCGACATCGGGAAGGTGGAGGAAGTCCTGACAGAGGTCGCCAGTGGCAATCGGGACGTGCTCGAGGAGGAGGGCAGGGAGCCGGCAGTCAGGCTGTCCAACTTTGGAGAGTCGGCTTTGGAGTTCAAGCTCTTCGTTTGGGTCAGCAACTTCATGAAGAAGTACCGGGTCGCTCACGAACTCAGGAAGGAGATCACTAGGAGGTTCGCCGAGGAGGGCATCGAGATAGCCGTGCCCCAGCGGAAGGTATTCCTCCATGAAAGGAAGGAATGAGGATTATCGGGTTCGAGCCGACTTTCAGGGACCATGGGCCGGGTGCGCGCAAGTGACGAGATTGGAATCAGTAGAGGATCTCCCTGATCTATGGAAAGAGACTTACGACCTCGTGGCGCAGATCCCGGAAGGCAAGGTCACGACATACGGGGCCGTGGCGAAGGCCCTCGGAGACATAGCAGCGAGCAGGTTCGTCGGTCTCGCCATGAGCAAGAATGACGACATCGTCAGGGTGCCCTGCAGGCGCGTGGTGCAATCGGATGGCCACCTTGGGGGATATACCGGGGGCGGCGCCCTCAAGAAGAGGAGCCTGCTGCGCAGAGAGGGCGTTGAGGTGAATGGGATGAAAGTCGTCGACTTTGAGGAGGTCTTTTTCACAGACTTCAAGACGAAGAATCCCAAGCCTCTCGGAGAGATGAGGAGCCGACAGACGCGTCTAAAGAGTCACCTCGTGCTGAATGAGCTCAAGGTCGAGATTGAAAGAGTCGCTGGGATCGATGTTGCGTACGATGGTTCGCGCGCCTACGCGGCGATGGTCACGCTCGACTACAAGACCCTCGACGAGGTCGATCGACGCGTAACAGAGGCAGACGCCGAGTTCCCCTATGTGCCAACGTATCTAGGCTTCAGGGAAATACCTCTCATAGCGTCTTTGATGAGCGACATCCCGAAGGGCACGGTCATAATGTACGACGGCAACGGCATACTCCATCCGAAGGGTTTCGGGGTCGCCAGTCAACTTGGGGTCGTATTCGACGTCCCAGTCGTCGGCGTGGCCAAGAAGCTCCTATGCGGGAAAGTCTCTGATCGAATAGTGGGCGGGGCTCGCGAGGTCGTCATGAATGGGAATGTCATAGGGTACTCGCTTGCCAAACCTGGTCAGATCAGGCCAGTCTACATCTCTCCCGGGCACAAGGTCTCACTCAAGCAGGCACTGGAGATCGCGAAGGTCACATCGAGGTTCCGCGTACCGGAGCCGGTCAGGATGGCCCACATCGCGGCCGAGGCGGCAAAGCGTGCAACAAGTCACAAATAGCCGCGCATCTTACTTCGTGGCATATGCGCATATGTGTCTTCGGTGCCGGAGCTCTTGGGAGCGCCCTTGGAGGCATCCTTGCAGGAAGGAACGACGTCTTCCTGGTTGGCAGGAAACCACACGTCGAAGCCATCCGAAAGCATGGGCTCGTCCTTCAGGGGGATCTGAGCAGGACCGTCAGGCTCCCAGCGTTCACCGATGTCTCTCGTGTCGCTCCTCCTGAGCTGATCCTGATGACGACGAAGGCCTACGATACGGGGAGCGCCATCAAGGAATGCCGTATCTGGGTGACTGGCGAGACTGCCGTGCTCACCTTGCAGAACGGCCTCGGGAACCTCGAGGAACTGAGGGAATGGAAGGGCCGCAGAGCCTTCGGAGGGACCACAACCTTGGGCTCGACCATGATATCTCCTGGGAAGGTGAGGATTTCGGGGTTGGGCAGGACGATGATAGGCTCGGAGTTGGACCCGGGTTTCTCCAAGATGCTGGTGAGAGTCTTTACCGAGAGTGGAATCCCCTCCTGCTTCTCCGAGAACATCACGTCCGAGATGTGGGTGAAAGCCATCGTGAGCGCCTGCATAAACCCCCTCACAGCAATCCTGCGCGTCCCTAACGGCAGTCTGCTGGAAAGTAAGGCGATCTCACGTCTTGTCTTGGAGGTGTCAAGGGAGTGCGAGAGGGTCGCGAGAGCACATGGGATCGAGCTGCCCCAGTCCCGCATGTACCCACCCGTGCGTGCGGTGGCAAGGGACACCGCCAAGAACCTCTCGAGCATGCTCCAGGACGTGATGAATGGACATCGGACGGAGATCGATCAAATCAACGGAGCGATCTGGAAGCTGTCCGAGGAGCATGGGCTGGATGCGCCGCTCAACAACACTCTGACTGCTATGGTTCAATCCTTGGAGCCGGCAAGTAGTCGCAAGGTTAATATTGGGACATGATGCATCTCCGACTTGTGATAAGATGGTAGATGTTAGGGAATTGGCAGCCAATGCCAAAGTGCTCAGGAAGAAAGGCCTGGGCGTTCGAGAAATCGCCGACGAGTTGCATCTCTCAGTTGACACAGTCAACTATCTGCTGGAGTACGGCTACGAGGGTCTCCCGCCGTCAGATGTCAAGATCGGTTGGAGGTCAGTGGGCGTCTCCGGGTACCGCGTGGGAGTGATGTCGGAGCTGATGGCCGACATGGCGCTCGAGGAGCTCACGAAGAGAGGGATGGATGCTGATGTCGTCCTGGGCGTTTCCATAAACGGTGTGCCATTCGCCACGATGCTCTCGGAGATAATGGGAATCGATTTCGGGGTTTACAGACCGCATGCGGAGAGCGAATCGGGCGGTGCGTTCAGCTCGAACTTCGCGAGCATAGGGGACGGGAAGAAGATCATAATCGTTGATGACGTTCTCAGCACAGGCCAGACGATCAAAGGCGCGATCACGGACATAAAGGAGGCCAAAGGGGTCCCCGTGCTTGTCGTCGTAATCGTCAACAAGAGCAGTCTGAATGAGATAGAGGGAATACCCGTCCGCGGGATTATCAGGGCCAGGTCACTGGGCGGCACGATCCTAGGTGGCTCCGGCGGTAAAGGGTTCCCGTACGGATAGATCATCAGAACTTCTTGGCTGAGGCCCTAAGGGCCTCAACCACCGGCATTTCTTTTCCCAACATGAGTCTCTCGAGAGCGCCTCCGCCCGTGCTGACATACGATATCTTGTCACGGACGCCGAACTTGTTGGCCGCAGCGCTCGAATGTCCGCCGCCCATGCACGAGAAAGCCTCGGATTCCGTGATGGCCTTGAACATTTCGAAAGTTCCTTTGCAGAATTCCTCCTTCTCGAACACCCCCGGGGGCCCCGACAGGAAGACCGTCTTCGAGAGCATTATGACCTTGTTGAATCCCTCGATGCTCTGGGTCCCTATGTCCATCACGCTGGCATCAGCTGGCAGCATCTCGAGGGAGAACTCCTTTCGGACGCCCTCGACGCCGATTGCTCCATCGACGGGAAGATGTATCTTGGCACCATGAGTGTGAAAGAGCCTCTTCGCCCTTTCAGCGATCTCGGGCGTGATGTCCTTCTTTGCCAGCTTTTCGGTCTGGGTCCCGATCTTCTTGCCCAGGATCCATAGGAACGAGTAACCTGCAAGGCCAGCGATGATTATGTTGTCCGCCGTCGGGCGCTCCGCCAGTTTCTCCATCACGGGCAGTGCATCGACGAACTTCGTCCCTCCGAAGATGAATGTGGACGGTCTCTCTGGTTCATGGAACACCCGGGTCAGGGTCCTCACCTCGCTCTCCATGAGCCTCCCCGCAGCGGATGGGAGCACTACCGTGAAACCCACCAAGGACGCGTGGGATCTGTGAGACGATCCGAAGGCATCATTGACGAAAAGGTCGAACATGGGGGCGAGTGTCTTGACGAGCTCGGATCTCGCGTGTTCCTCGGGAGCCCTCTCTTCCTGCTCTTCGGGGAGCTCCCGGACGTTCTTGAGCAGGATGCATTCGCAATCAGACAATCCTTCGATCGCGTTGATTGCGTTCCTTCCGAAGAGGTCGTCCACATACTTGACGCGCCTTCCAAGGTATTGCGTGAGGAATGCGGCGTGCTCGTTCAAGGGTATGAAGTCGTAGTCGCCCGGCCTGCCTTGATGCGCCAGTATGACCGTCTTCGCGCACCTGTCCATGAGCTCCCTAACGGTGGGCAGGGAGGACCTGATCTTGGAACCATCGACCAATCTGAGGGTCCTCTCGTCAACTGGCGAGTTGATATCGATTCTCAGGAGGACGCTCTTGCCCCTCACGGAGAAATCATCGAGTGTGTGGAACCCCATCCCGCTAATCGTGCTCGTCCTGGTGGGAATGCTCCTACCGGTGCGTGATGGTGGTTCTAGGCAGCCAGAATCCTCCTCATTTGTTTCAGCCATCCCAGTCCCCCATCGCCCATCGCAGGACCCGCACTTGGACTAGTCTTACCTGCACTGTACCAGATTGGACGTTCGATATAAATGGCTACCGAACCTAGAGGAATAGAAAGTATTTAGAGGGGTAAAGCATAGTGGATTCGGAAGGATTTCGACAAGTTTTTTCGAAACTGGGGATCCTGCTGGATGTGTTCGATTTGGACGGAATTGAGCTGAACCGACTGCTAGTCAAGGACATCATGACATCGAAAGCCACGTACGCCAAGAAGGGCGAGACGATCGCTGAAGTGATCTCGACGATGAAGAACACGCGGCTGAGAGAGCTGCCGGTGCTGGACGGAGACAAGCCCATCGGGTGCGTTACTTACAGCTCGTTCCTCACTCGACGCCGGCTTCCGTTCACCTCGAAGGTCGAACAATTCATGCAGCCCTGCCCGCGGATTGAGGAGGACATGTCTCTCACGAGCGCGACCGAGGAGCTATTCTCATCGGGAGTGAGAGGGGCGCCTGTCGTGCGCGCTGGTAAAGTCGTGGGATTCATCTCCAGGACCGACATCATCAAGATATTGCCTCAAGTGGACGATCTCAAGGACAGGAAGATCGCGAGCTTCATGACCGGGACCCCGCATGCGGTCAAGGAAAAGGAGACCGTCAGGAGAGCCCAGAACCTGATGAAGACCCTGGATGAGAAGGTCGTCCCCGTCGTCGATGACGATTTCAAGCTGATTGGCGTGATTGGGATGACCGAGGTCATGGAAACGTTGTGGTCTTCCAGATCCGGTGCGAAGGTCCCCGGAGTCATCTGGGGTGGTCACGACAGGGATGCCCCTGAAGTGGCTGTCGGAAGCGTGATGTCGCGGCCTGCACTAGCCCTGACAGCCAATGGCACCCTCGCCCAAGCCGCGGCCCTGATGATCAAGAACGACATCTCGGTCGTGTTTGTTGTCGAGGGCGAGAAGTTGGTCGGTGTCGTGTCCCAGGCCGACCTCATGGAGCAGATCACAAGCCTCAAGCAGAAAGAGGGGGTCTATGTCCAGATCACTGGTCTTGAAGAGGGCGACCCTGATGTCTACACCGAGATGTACAGCATGATCGAGAAGGTCATGCAGAACGTGAACAAGATCGATCCTCCGCTGATGTTCACTATCCATGTGACAATGTTCCACCAGGAGGGGTTGAGGTCGAAGTACAGCCTCCATGGGAGGCTGTCGACCAAGCGGAAACTGTTCTTCGTCAGGTCCGTGGACTGGAGCCTGCTGAAGGCCCTCAGCGAACTGCTTGAGATGCTGGAGAAGGACGTCAGGAAGGAGCACGATGTCAGGCTCTCTCAGAAGAAGCATACGCCGACTAACCGGGATGGTTCCTCGGTAGAGATGAGCCCGCACTAGAAGTCCCAATACTGCGACGCGATCGATTTGCATCGGAGTATCGTTGGTCGACCCAGGCAGCTGTTGTCTATGATGTCGGTAAACTCCTGGGGCACATCGACGCCCTCCGTGGCTCCGATCACCCCGGCCACGACCTCGGACAGCGCCGGGATGTCGTACCCACCTTCCAGCATGAAAGTGATTCTCTTGTCGCAGATCTCTGAGAGTGTGATGAGCTCGGCTGCTTGCCTCAGATGCCCTTGCGACGAAAGGGTCAAGGATGCCAGCGTATCTCTGTGGTGGGTGTCAACGCCCCAGCTGACAAGTATCGCATCGGGCTCGAACTGCTCGACAACGGGCTTGATCACCTCTGCAAAGGCCACGTCGAATGTGGAATCGCCGCAGCCTGATTGAAATGGCATGTTGAGGGTGAACCCCTCCCCTGGTCCTTCCCCGACGTAGGTCACTTTTCCCGTGCCTGGGAATATCTCGAGCTGGTGGGTGGAGATGTAGAGAACTGTGGGATCATCCTTGAAGATCTCCTGAGTGCCGTTGCCGTGGTGCACGTCCTCATCGATGATGGCTATCTTCTTGTCACCGTGCTTCCGGAGGTACTTCGCGGCAATTGATATGTTGTTGAAGTAGCAGAATCCCATTCCGTATGCTGGTCCAGCGTGATGTCCCGGGGGCCGTGTCAGCGCAAACGCGGGTTTCGTGTGCTCCTTGGACCAGACAGCTGCGTCGACGGCACACTGGGCAGAGAGAGAGGCAATCTCAAACGTCTCGTGGTGCACCCGAGTGTCCAGGGTGAGATTGCACTCGCCGCAGGTCTTGATGAAGTCGATGTAGTTCTCATCGTGTACCAGGAGAAGGTTCTCCAGCTTCCCCGTCTTGGATGCTATGACATCCCTCCACAGACCGTGACGCTGGAGCATCTGGATTATTCCCTTCAACCTCTCCGGAGACTCGGGGTGAAAGGGCTCCTGAACGTGACCCAGGAACTCCTCGTTGTAGAATATCGCCACATCGCCCGAAGCTAGGTATCATTAGATAACCCTTCTCTCGAGGGAGCTCAGGACTGCGCAAGGGATTTATCCGCTCCGGTTCATGCTGGCGTGGGGTTGTCATGCAGAAGGGTTCCATAGTTTATTTCGATTCCCCGGGAAAGCAGAACACGGATCAGGTCTTGGAGGCTGTCGTGGAGCGACTCAGAAGGGGCGACATAAAGCATGTCGTGGTGGCTAGCGGGACTGGTGAGACGGGCGAGCGGGCGGTTGCGAAGCTGAGGGAGAAAGGCGTTCGCGTCGTGGTCGTGACCGAGCACTGTGGAGCCGCCAAGGAGGGCGAGTGCGAGATGTCCCAGAAGGCGGAGGAGAGTCTGACCAGCGCTGGCGTGAAGGTCGTCCGCGCTACCCACGTCCTCTCGGGTGTGGAACGCGGCATCAACAAGAAGATGGGGGGCTCGTCAAGGACTGAAGCGATAGCCGAGGCTCTGCGGGCACTCTTCGGTCAGGGGATGAAGGTCTGCGTCGAAATCACAGTCATGGCGGCCGACAATGGGGCCATACCATGTGGTGACGTGGAGGTAATCGCGGTCGGAGGGACGGAATCGGGTGCGGACACTGCCTGCGTGGTCAGGCCTGCTCATGCGAACGGCTTCTTCAATTTCGAGGTGCGCGAAGTGCTCGCAATCCCTCGCAGGCACCGAAAGCAGGAGCGAAAGTGATATCTCCGGATAAGGCGTAATCCGGACGGCGAGTCGATGACGATAGAACAAATCATGCTTTTGATTGTGACAATTGCGCTTGTCGCCCTGATATTCTTCGCAAGCGGAGCGCTCGTTAGCCGAGATTGGACCTGCAGCTTCACCTATGCTCTAAGGCTCATCTTAGTGTCCCTGATAGCGGTCCTGCTGATACCCATCTTCAGGAATGCAACGGGAAACTTGGACATTGGTGAGCTCGGGATGCTTTTCGCATTCGTCCTGCTCATAGTGGTCGTGAGATTCATCCTAGTAGGCGAGCTGACGGTTGCGGATGACTGGCTCGCGGCGATATTCATATCGCTGCTCGGAGTCGTGCTCATCTATGCGGTTGATGGGATTGCCCACAGCCTGTTCCATGTCGGAGTCCTGACGCTGTTCTAGAGACTGATGAGGTCCTTCGAGGAGGATGTGAGAATCTTGCATCCTTTCTTTGTGACAAGGATGTCGTCTTCAATCCTAACGCCTCCGAAGTCCTTCACATAAGCTCCTGGTTCCACCGTGAGCACCATCCCTTCCCTGAGAATCATGTCCCGCTGAGACGAGATTGAACCTGGATCGTGGACCGACATGCCCAAACCATGGCCTGTGCCGTGCGTGAACTTCCCCTTGAATCTCGAGGAGTCTATTATCATCCTGCCTGCCATGTCGACTTCCTTCCCATGAACGCCATCATGGATTGCATCAATTGAGGCGATCTGCGCCCTGAGCACGACATCGTACAATTCCTTCTGCGCAGCAGAGGGTCTTCCACACACGAAAGTCCTTGTCAGGTCGGAAACATATCTCCTGTACATCGCGCCGAAGTCAAAGAGCGCCAGCTGACCTTTCTTGAGCTTCATTTCCGCTGGTGAGTAGTGCGGTTCGGCTGTAGCAGGGCCGAAGGATGCGTTCGTCGGGAATGACGGCCCAGACGCGCCCATCCCCATCATGCGGTAGTTGATCTCCGCTGCAGCCTCGGTCTCCACAATTCCGGCCTTCACGAACTTGGGGATCAGGTCAGCCGTTTTGGAAACGATCTCGCAGGCCTTCTTGATCCTCCCTAGCTCATCAGCATCCTTCTTCATGCGTGCAGCAGCTATCGATTGTGAGACGTCCACGAGCCTAGCTCCTTTCGCGCACTTCCTTATGGATACGTAGTTTGCGTGAGTCAGCTCTACTGAATTGATGCCGATCCTCTTCATGCCGCGGAGCTTTTTGCTCAGCACGGTAGCCGCTTCCTTCCGTGACTTGTAGACCGTCGTCTTCACGCCAGATTCTCTTGCGCTGAGCTCCTCAAGCGTAGATGTGAGGACCTCCACGCCTCTGGGCCTGATGATGGCCACAGAATCCTCAAAGAGGCCGTTTGTTATTCCGGTCGCGTAGAAGAAGCTCAGATCCAGGTTTGGGTCGGTTGCGTTCTTGAGGACGATGGCTTCCACGTCCGTCTTGAGCTCGGAGAATATCCTCCTCTCCTTGGTTGCCAATATCAAACACCTACCCATGTGCTCCCGACTATCTTCTTGATTGCGGATATCGCTGAGAGTGCAGCCAGGTAGCTGGTCTTGGGGTTACGAGGCGAGGGGACGTTCCTTGTGACGACGTCCAGCTCCCCGAACTTGCCCTTGGCCTTGAGGTGGTGCTCGTTGGTGAGCACGGCGGGATCGCAGACTATCCTGATTCGCGTCTTCTCGAACCCGATGCCGGCGAGTGAGATCGTGGCCGCGACGTTGATGTTCTGTGGGAAGTACTTCACAGCCTCTCGGGCGGTGCCGTTGAACAGTTCGGTCCTCTCGCGGAGCTCGCTGGCCCTGATGCCCTTCGATTCAAGATAAGCATTCGTACCGAATGCCGAAGGCGGCTTCGTGGTGGTAAGCGTGACCTCGTCGATCGTTTCTATGTTCGCGGCGCATAGCGCATCTATGCCTCCGATGGCGCCGCTTGGAATGAATATCTTGGCTCCCTTCCGCTTTGCCAGACGGAATGCATCCTTCTGGAATTCCTCGTCCTGGAGGACTCCCACGCTCATGATGAGCGTGTCCACCCCAGCCGATAACGCTAGTGGGACGTAGTATCTCGCGGCCTCCTGACTCGCAGCCTCCACGACGAGTTTGACATCGTTGAGTATGGGGACGATGTCAGGAACGAACCTGACCTTGGGGAACTTCTCCTGGAGTCTTGCTGCGCACTCCTGGGATCTGTCCGTGAGGTACATCTTCTCGATCTCAGGCATCGAATCGACGGCTCTGGCGATGGTAGTCCCAATCGCCCCGCAACCAATGACGCAGATGTTCACGCGGAAAACAAAAGCAGTGTGGTATATGAACTTTCACTTGAATACGGGCCATCGTGTTGAGCAAAGGCGGAGGCCCCTCCTCCGTTCGGAAGGCGAATGCGGCCGCGGCAAAGGACCTGAGAGCCAGAGCTATGAAAGTGAACAATATCCTGACCCGGACATACGGCAGGAAGGAAATCGGTCGGGGAAGGACCGATCCCCTCGATACTCTCATGCTAACAATCCTTTCTCAGAATACCAATGATATGAACAGGGACAGGGCATACCGTTCTCTCAGAATGGCCTATCCTCGTTGGGAGGATGTCATGTCCGCCAATCGCAGACAGGTCGCCAAAGCAATCCGGGTCGGCGGGCTCGCAAACATCAAGTCAGAGCGGATGATAGATGTGCTCAAGTTCATTAATAGCGAGAGAGGGGAACTCAGTCTGGAGTTCCTTAGGAGAATGGCCCCTGCCGAGGCTGAAGGATGGCTCTCGCAGATGAAAGGGGTCGGCCCGAAGACAAGGGCAATCGTGATGCTTTTCTCGCTTGGGATGTCTGCATTTCCCGTGGACACGCATGTTCACAGGGTGACCAAGAAAATCGGCTTGATTGGAAGGAGCGCCTCGCGCGAGCGCGCGCAACAGGAACTCGCGGTCTTGGTCCCAGGCAGAGAGTACTACAATCTCCATATCAATCTCATAGAGCACGGTAGGGCGGTCTGCACCGCTCGGAAACCAAAATGCACCATCTGTTCAATCAGATCTCAATGCGACTACTTTCACGATGTTTTCTTGAAGGGACAGACTTGATATATCTGCTCGCGGCTCTTTCCTGCCGTGAGATACAGGCTCCTCGAACACACCGCTGATGCGATGGTAGAGGCACATGGCAAGGACCTGTCAGAACGGTTCGGGAACGCCGCCTACGCGATGTTCGACTTGATGACCGATGTCACCAAGGTCAAGCCAAAGGGCGAGCTGGAGATCAAACTGACCGCAGGATCCAGAGAGCAGCTTCTAGTCGATTTCCTGCAGGAGCTGCTGTTCCTCCACGAGACGGAGGGTCTGGTCTTCAGCAAGTTCGATGTCAAGACGGACGGGAAGAGCCTTGAGGCCCTAGTCTGGGGTGAGAAATTCGATGAGAAGAGGCATTCAAAGCATGCCGTCGTCAAAGCGATCACATATCACAGGCTGGAATTCGACGATGCAAAGGGCACGGTGACCGTGCTGTTCGATGTCTGAGGTCATGAGATGAAGAGCTCTGCGATTGCGTATCCGATCCAAGGTCTGATCAAGTACCATGGGCTGAGGGACGAGAGACTCAGGATCCCATTTCACGATTCGATATCCGTCGCGACATCTCCTACCGCGTCCCATACGACCATCGAGTTCGGCAAGTTCAGGAAGGACACGGCATCAGTCGATGGCAGACAGCTGACCGGAAGGGAGCTCGAGAGGGTTGCCGACGTCGTAAGAGTGGTTCGACGGAGAGGCAGGGTGAAGGACAAGTTCAAGATGGTATCGAAGAACAACTTCCCATCCAATGTCGGGCTTGGTGCATCCGCATCCGGTTTCGCGGCACTGGCAGTCGCGGCCTCGGACGCCGTCGGACTGGATTTGACTCTCGAGCAGGTGTCCGTCATTGCTAGAAGAGGGGCGGGTTCTGCAACGCGGTCGGTGACCGGCGGGTTTTCTAGATGGAAAGCGGGCTTCGAGGACGAGGAGTCTTACGCCTACCAGCTCGCTTCCGAGGAATTCCAGATGGGCATCGTTGTCGCGCTCATCCCGGCATTCAAGTACACGGAGAACGCGCACAGGGCAGTCCTCACCTCTCCATTCTTCCATTCCAGGCTCGCGTTCGTGCACGAGTCCCTCGCGGAGATGGAGAATGCGATCAAGAAGCGAGACATCCGGAGGATCGGCATGCTGGCCGAGCGTGATTCACTCATACTTCACGGCATCACGATGACGAGCGTCGATGAGATGATGTTGTGGAGACCTGAGACCGTCAAGGTGATCCTCGAGGTAAGGAAGATGCGGGAGGAAGGTCTACCTGCGTACTTCTCGATAGATACGGGGGCGACGGTCTACGTGAATACCGAGCCCAAGAACGTCAAGAAGGTCGAACGACGAATAGGGAAGCTCGGGATCAAGACCATAACCTGTGGCGTCGGCGGAGGCGCCAGGGTGACTGACAAGCATCTGTTCTAATGTCCGTTGCCAGGACTTCTCATCTGCTCAATCGCATCTCTCAAGGTGAGCTCTCCGAGCGCTACCTTCCTGGCGAGCTCCCGTGAGACGGTCAAAGATCCCTCGCTTTCGAGCCGGCTGATCCTCTGGATGTTCCTTATCTCACCCGGGCACGGGTTGGTATCTTGCCTCTTCGCGGGCCGGTATCCAGGTGTCATGGCTATCTCGACCGCGGCATCTTCGTCCGGGGTCTGCGACTTCGTCGTCGTGTTTCTCTCGTCCACTATCTCTAGCTTGTGCCCTTCGTCCCACAGCTTGTTGAATATCCTGTTGCGATTGGTCCGGTCCCCATTGCCAATCCTCACGACCACGTTCGCAGTGGGGTATTCCCTCAGGACATCCTCGACCAGCCCACCGACTGACTCTGGCGTGTTGGCGAGGGACCTCATCAGGACCGCACCGTCTCCCAAGACCGCGACCCCAGGCCGCACACCGGGATCGATGCCGATCACCAGATCTCTGACATCCCTTTCCGCAGAGAGCATCAGCCTAGCCCTCGCGACCGCAGTATCAGGGTCCCGGTCCGTCACAATCTTGTCGAATGGAATCCTGTCCTTCTCGTGCTCGGTCGATATGATGACCCCGACATTCGCCGGCGTGGGGTCGGAGAAGTCAAGTGAGATGAATCTGAGGTCCTGTTCCCTGAGAACCTCCAGAATCTCAAAATACGTTCGAGGATCCTCAGTCAGTAGCCCAATCAGTCTCATCTGGTGGCTATCTATGGCGCTCTGGATAAATAACCCTTGTCGAAGTAACCGTGCTCAGGTTCTCCTGAACCCGCCGAAGACCGACTTCTTCGATCCTGGCCCTTCGAGCCCGCCTCTCGCCTCCTGGAACTCCCTGAGGATGTCGCGTTGGCGGGGCGTGAGCTTGGTGGGGGTGACGATCGTCACCATGACGAATTGGTCTCCGTTGCCATGACCTCTCATGTCTGGCAACCCCTTCCCCTTCAGCCTGAATACTGTCCCAGTCTGAGTGCCAGGTGGGATCGTTACCAGCGCCGTTCCTTCCAGGGTAGGCACTTGCACCTCCTCTCCCAAGGCCGCTTGAACCATTGATACATGGGCGTCCACGTAGAGGTCGGCACCATCCCTCTTGAACACAGGGTCTTCAGCGATGTGGACGATAATGAAGAGGTCTCCGGTGGGACCTCCATTCTGGCTCGGTTCCCCCGCTCCTCTTATCCTCAGGCGCATCCCCTCATCCGCGCCTTTCGGTATCGATACCCTGATGGTGCTTGTCGTCTGCGTCGCACCTGATCCTCCACATGTCGGGCAGACTTTCTGGATCTGCTTGCCCGAGCCTCGGCACGTCTGGCATGCGATGATGGACACGAACTGAGAGTTGCCCCTCCTCTGGGTCCTCTGTACCTGTCCTGAGCCCCTGCAAGTGGGACAGGTCTTGTAGTCGCCTTTCTTCGCCCCCACACCACCACATGTTGGACACGTGGTCGTATGCGGGATTCGAACATCTCTGTCCACACCGGTCGTGATATCCCGGAGCGTGACTTCGATGTCGTACCTGAGGGAGCGGCCCTCCTGGCGCATCCCCCTTCCACCCATGCTCCCGAAGATCTGTTCGAAGATGCCTCCTCCGAAGGGGTTTTCTCCGGAACCCCCGAAGATATCGCTTATGTCCTGGAAGTGTGTGAAATCGGACCAGTCGAATCCCCCGGTCCTGAACGTGCTCTGCACGCCTTCGAGTCCGAACTGGTCGTATCTGGCCTTCTTCTCGGGGTCCGCGAGGACCTCATAGGCCTCCGAAACCTCCTTGAACTTCTCCTCTGCCTCTTTGGGGCTGTCCTTGTTCAGGTCAGGGTGGTACTTCATGGCCAGCTTTCGGTAGGCTTTCTTGATCTCCTCCGGTGAAGCCCCTTTCGGGACGCCGAGGACATCGTAGTAGTCACGTTTAGCAGCCATTCTTGAACCTCACTGTCCAGGCCCGCGACGAGGAAATGATTTCAAAGGTAAGAGGTTTGGCCTAGAACGTCACTTATCCTTCTTCTTGTCGTCCTCGTCGTCCACGATCTTGTAGTCGGCGTCGACGTACCCCTTGTCCCCGCCCGAAGCCTGGCCACCTTCCTCGCCCGGTGGTTCAGAAGGCGGTGGAGGAGCTTGCGAGCCCTGCCCAGCTGCTCCATAGACATTCTTTCCGATCTCCAGGAGCGTTCTCTCGAGCTCGTCCAGCTTCTCCTTGATCTTCACCGAGTCGTCCGCTGCAAGTGCAGCTCGAACCTCATCAGCGAGTTTGGTCAGCCGCTCCTTGAGCTCTGGCGGGACCTTGTCCCCCAGCTCTCCGAGGATCTTGCCGACCTCGTAGGCCCTGGACTCTGCCCGGTTCTTGAGCTCTGCTTTCTCCTTCCGCGCCTTGTCCTCGTCGCCGAACTTTTCCGCTTCTCTTACCATCCGCTCGATCTCGTCCTTGCCGAGCTTGGTGGTCGCGGTGATCGTGATCTTCTGCTCCTTGCCGGTACCAAGGTCCTTCGCCTTGACATCTATGATGCCGTTCGCATCTATGTCGAAAGTGACCTCGATCTGAGGCACCCCTCTCGGTGCGGGCGCGATGCCCGTCAGATGGAACCTGCCCAGGGTCACATTGTCGGGCGCCATCGGGCGCTCCCCCTGTAGGACATGGATCTCCACCTCGGCCTGGCCGTCTGCGGCCGTGCTGAATATCTGGGACTTACGCGTGGGTATTGTCGAGTTCCGCTCGATGATCTTCGTGAAGACTCCGCCCAGAGTCTCCACGCCCAGCGACAGCGGGGTTACGTCCAGCAGCAGGATGTCCTTCACGCTGCCTTCGAGCACTCCTCCTTGGATGGCCGCACCCATCGCGACGCACTCCATGGGATCGACCCCGCGCTGTATCTTGGGTCCGACGAAGTCCTCGACGAACTTCTGCACCATCGGCATCCGCGTTGGCCCGCCGACAAGGATCACCTTGTCGATCTGCTCGTGGCTGAGCTTCGCATCCGCGATTGCCTGTTCCATCGGCTTCCTGCATCTTTCGACTATGGGCCTGACTAGCTCCTCGAGCTTGGACCTCGTCAACTTCATGGTCAAGTGCTTCGGGCCGGTCTGGTCCGCGCTCAGGTAGGGCAGGTTGATCTCGGTCTCGATGACCGATGACAGTTCGATCTTTGCCTTCTCAGCCGCTTCCCGCACCCGCTGCGAGGCCGTCTTGTCCTTCGTTATGTCGATGCTAGTGTCAGCCTTGAACTCCTTGGCGATGTAAGCGACGAGCGTGTTGTCCATGTCGGTCCCGCCGAGTTGCGTGTCCCCGCTGGTCGATATGACCTCGAACACGCCCCCTCCGAAGTCCATAATCGTCACATCGAGCGTGCCGCCACCGAAGTCGAAGACGAGGATCTTCTGATCCTTCCCACCCTTGTCCAACCCGTAGGCCAGGGCCGCCGCCGTAGGCTCGTTGATTATCCGGACGACATCGAGCCCAGCAATCACTCCCGCGTCCTTCGTCGCCTGCCTCTGGTTGTCGTTGAAGTAGGCAGGCACGGTTATGACCGCCTTCTCGACCTTCGTCCCGAGGAAGGCTTCTGCGTCCCTCTTTATCTTCTGAAGTATGAATGCGGAGATCTGTTGCGGCGTGTACTCCTTGCCGAGGATCCTGGTCTTGTGGTCCTGACCCATCTTCCGCTTGATCGCGGTCACGGTCCCTTCGGGGTTCGAGACCGCCTGTCTCCGGGCAGGCTCGCCCACCAGGACCTGGCCGTCTTTCGTGAACGCCACCCATGAAGGGAACGCCTTGCCGCCGAATGCGGTTCCCTCGGCGCTCGGGATGATAACGGGTCTGCCCCCCTCGATCACAGCCGCTGCCGAGTTGCTCGTTCCCAAGTCTATTCCGATGATCTTGCCTCTTTCTGCCATACCAATTCACCTCTACTTGACTTCGTACTGCCCATCCTTGGGTTCCTCTGCCTTCTTCTGAGCCTTCGCAGCAGGTGGCTGCTCCGACTCTGCCCTCTTCGCTACCTTCACCTTGGCCGGCCTGAGGACCTTGTTGCCCAGGACGTACCCTTTCTGGTAGACCTCGAGGATCTTCCCGTCCTCCACATCGTCCTTGTCTTGTCTCATGATTGCCTCGTGCAGGAAGGGGTCGAACTTGCCCTTGGTGTCTATCTCCCTCAGCCCCTCCCTCTCGAGTATCTGCTTGAATTGTCTTTGGACCATCTGGACGCCGTCCTTGAGGTGGTTGGCGTCGTTGCACTCCTCAGTGCCTTCCATTGCCTTGTCGAAGGAGTCCAGGACCATCAGAAGGTCCGCGATGATCCACTGGTTCGCGGATTTCACCCTCTCACTCCATTCCTTCTCGGTCCGCTTCTTGAAGTTCTCGAACTCAGCCTGGAGGCGCTTGAGATCATCCGTCAGTTCAGCGATTTTCCTGTCCTTCTCATCCAGGGTCTTCTGGACGGCTGGCGGGACGAGCTCGCATGCTCCTCCATCATCCGGGGAATTCTCTTCGATTTCCTCTTCTGCCATGCTCCTTTCCTCCAAGGACGAGCTGCGTTTTCGAGCGCCGAGCGCATACTCCTCACATAAGGCCTTGTCCGAATAATAGAAATTGAAGGGGTTTGAGTGCGGATTGCTTAGTCCATTCCGCCCTCGTCGCCCATGTCTGGGCCCCTGGGTCCCTTGCCGCCGCCAGCGCCGCCCTTCGAGGCGATCACATCGTCGATTCTCAGTATCATGACAGCTGCATCGGTTGCTGAGCTGACCGCTTGCCTTCCGACCCTTATCGGCTCGAGGACTCTGTTCTTCTTCATGTCGACCACTTTGCCGTTGAAGACGTTGATTCCAGCGTACTTCTTGCCTGCCTTGTGGGCCGACCTGAGCTCGATCAACACATCGATCGGGTCAAGTCCAGCGTTCTCCGAGAGTGCCGTCGGGACGACTTCCATCGCGCTCGCGAACGCGTCAATGGCGATCTGCTCCCTGCCCCCGACCGAAGCTGCATACTCCCTCAGCCTCATGGCGAGTTCCATCGCTGTTGAGCCGCCTCCGGTGACGACCTTCCCGTCCTCGATTGCAACTGAGACCACGCTGATCGCGTCGTTCAGCGACCTGTCGATCTCATCGACCACGTGTTCCGTCCCGCCCCTTATGAGCACGGAAACGGCCTTGGGGTTCTTGCAGCCCGTGACAAAAGTCATCCTGTCCTCGGCGATCTTCTTCTCTTCGACGAGCTTCGCGATCCCGAGATCGTCCTTGTTCAGGTCGTCCAGCTTCGTGACGAGGTTGGCGCCGGTCGCCTTGGCTAGCTTCTCCATGTCGCTCTTCTTGACCCTTCGTACCGCGTAGACGCCCTCCTTCGACAGATAGTGTTGAGCGAGGTCGTCAATGCCCTTCTGGCAGAACAGCACGTTCGCGCCTGATTTCTTGACGATTTGGACCATCTTCTTCAGCATGTTCTCCTCTTCGTCGAGGAACGCATGGAGCTGTGATGGGTCCGTGATCTCGATCTTGGCGTCGATCTCGGTCTTCTTCACTTCCAGGGCAGAGTCGACTAGTGCGATCCTCGCATTCTCGACCTTCTTCGGCATGCCCGGGTGGACCGCTTCCTTGTCAACGATGATGCCTGCGATCATCGTGGTGTCGTCCATCGAGCCTCCCTGTTTCTTCACGACCTGGATGTTGTCGTCGTCGACAAACATGGTGCCGTCTTCTCTCTTCTCGGCAACGGCTGATACCGCCCTGACGGCGACATCTGCAAGCAGGTCCCGGGACGCGGCGACGCTCTTTGATATCATGGCTGTGCGAGCGATATCCATGAGTGTCTCCGTGTCGCTTGGGGAAGTCGAGATCGCGACACTGTCCATAATCTCACGGGCCTTCTGCGCGGCCAACCTGTATCCACCGGAAATGACTGTCGGGTGCACGTTCTGCTCGATGAGCGCTTCCGCCTTCTTGAGAAGCTCTCCGGCGATGATCACCGCGGTTGTAGTCCCGTCCCCGCACTCCTCGTCCTGCGTCTTTGCGACCTCGACAAGCATCTTCGCTGCCGGGTGCTCGACGTCGATCTCCTTCAGAATCGTCACGCCGTCATTCGTTATGACAACATCTCCCATGCTGTCCACGAGCATCTTGTCCATTCCTCGGGGGCCAAGGGTGCTTCGGACCGCATCGGCAATCGCCCTTGCGGCGCTGATGTTGTTGAACTGTGCGCCTTTTCCCTTCTCTCTCCTGGTTCCTTCTTTCAGGATGAAAACCGGTGTCTGACCAATCAATTTCATACCTCCATTCTTTAAGTCTGGATTGCCTATTTCCCGCCACTCTGTAATGCGGCTGGAGGTTAGCATATGTTGGCACTTCTATATAAACATTGGCGTTAATATTCGGACGAGTGTAGCGTGGTTTCTCACCCTCTTTCTGTCCCTGGTGTTTGATTGTACGTGCGAGACGAGAACAAGGACGGCTCCCGGACTGCGGACGATGAAAACGGTTGCTCCGCAGGATTGTTTATCTATCATAGTTGTTGTCGGCTCGGAATCCCCGATGATTGTTGTACCCTATTTGGAACTCGAAGGCCGCACGTTGATTCGCCGGACATATGCTCTCGACGAGATGTCCGGGTTCGCGTCAAAGCTCTCGGATAAATTCAAGAAAGTGTACATCGCGGATCTCGACGGCATCGCACGCAACAAGCCGCAGCTCGACGTCGCGCGGGAGATATGTGAGGAGATTCCGACGTTCTACGAAGGAGGCGTGAGGTTCGCCTCGAACGTCATCGACATGCTGATCACCGGTGCGGAAAAGTGCGTGATCGGCACGGCGACGTTGCAGAGCCTTGATGACCTGAGAGGAGCCTTTAAGCTTTCAGAGAATATTACCTTAAAAGTAGACTTCCGGGATGGGATCGTGAGTTTTGACCCACACATTGCTGGCAGGGCCTTCCTCGACCTTTCGCGGGACGTGACTGAGATCGGTGTCTCGGACATCGTCGTCCCGATGAAGCTGGCCAGAGAGGCGGCCGCGGCAAAGGAAGAACTCGGATTCTCCCTTGGAGTCTTCGCCCCTGTCGACGAGCGCTCAAGTATGGAGCAGCTCGGAGCCGACTACATCGTCTCGGGGGACTACGGGAGAATGATGGGAAATGAGCGAGCTTAAGAGGAGCATCGCGGTGCTATTCAGACGTAAGGGCAAGGACTTCTTGACCGAGAGGGAGTTCGTCTTCTCGGCCTCCATGGACCTGAGATGGTTCTCGCCGAAGGATGCCCAGAGGCTTCTTGACGCGGGCATCTCAGGCGGTTACCTCCAGAAGAAGAACGGGAACATCTTCCCGACATTCGATTGCGCAGCGATCGAAGTGCCTTTGGACTACAAGCCGACCAGCGGGATCTTCGAACAGGTGGCCAAGCGCAACCAGGATCTGTTCTCGGAGATCGTCGAGAGGATCGTCAAAGCGAAATCCGTGCCCAAGAGGGAGGTCGTGTCGAGGGTCAACAAAAAGCAGGAACTGCTTGGTATTGACGTCGAGCCAGCGGCCTTGCTCGTCGCTTCGGATTATGGGCTCAGCGTGGAGAACTCCTTCATAGAGAGGGCGTGTGCGGACATCCTGAACAGGGACTCCTTATCAGGTCAGCCCTAGTCGTCCTCGGGCCCCTTCTGCATCTTTATATGGTCAGCGAGAGTCAGCGATCCCGATTTCGACTCTTTCCCGGCGAGCGTCTCAGGGACCTTCTCCTTCAGCTTGATCCCGAGTTCCTTCTCGAGCTTCCTGACCAGTCTGTCATCCGGCCTCATCTCGCCAGTCTCGATCTTGCTCAGGACGGTGACCTTCTCGTTTATCTTCATGGCGAGCTCCTTGTGCGTCATGCCTCTCTTGGAGCGCGCGTCGCGTATGCGTTTGCCCAGGTCGTCGGCTAGCTCGTCCCCCCCGCCCGCGTCGTAGACGTCCTTCGGCTTACCCCTCCGCTCCCTGAACTCGAGCCGCTGCGCGACGATCGGCATGGGCGCCTCGTCCTTTGGCGCCTCTTTCTTGGCCTCTATGCCGAATTTGGCGCATTCGGGGCAAACCTCAAGTTGGACGCCTTCGATAGTAACCTTCCGTAAGAAGGTTACATCCTTTCCGCAGAGCTCGCAAATCACCTAAAATCACACTTCTGACGCAGGAAGCCAAAGAATAAATAGAGTATTTAACCTTATATAATTCAGTCCCAAAAATGGGGTGCAACGAATTGGAAAACGACCAACAGGGCCCTATGTTTGATGAGATTCACCGCAAGATTTCGGTCCTTGAGGAACGGAACTTGGAGCTTGTAGAAGAAGCCCGGAGAGTCGAGGGCGAGAAGAGGTTCGTGGAGGGTGAGCTGATACGCCTCCAGAAGGAGATGAAGAGGCTCAAGGCAGAGCTCGAGAGACTGAAGGCCCCGCCCCTCATCATCGGTCAGATCAAGGACATCCTCGCGGACGGGCGTGTTGTGGTCAAGAGCTCGACCGGTCCGGACTTCATCGTCAGCACCTCGGATTACGTCGCGCCGGAGCTCCTATTGGCTGGCGCTAGAGTCGCTCTCAACAAGCAGACGCTCGCAGTCATGGGCGTCTTGCCGCCATCACTCGACCCAATCGTCCTGGGCGCGGAGATAATCGAGAAGCCTGACACGATATATGATGACATAGGTGGCTTGCAGGAGCAGATCATGGAGATCAGAGAGGCAGTTGAAGACCCGCTGCTGAGGCCTGAGCTCTACAAGAAGGTAGGTATCGACCCGCCGAAGGGCGTGCTGCTGGTAGGTCCGCCAGGGACAGGCAAGACCCTGCTCGCGAAGGCCGTCGCGAAGCAGACGAATGCGACCTTCATCCGGTTCGTCGGCTCGGAGCTCGTCCAGAAGTACATCGGTGAGGGTGCAAGACTCGTCAGGGAGTTATTCGACCTGGCGAGACAGAAGGCGCCCTCGATAGTGTTCATAGATGAGATTGACAGCGTCGGCGCCAAGAGGCTGGAGCTGGCGACATCAGGGGACCGCGAGGTCCAGAGGACGCTGATGCAGCTTCTTGCGGAGCTTGACGGTTTCAACCCGCTTGGCGAGGTCAAGATCATCGGTGCGACGAACAGGCCGGACATCCTCGATGAGGCCCTGCTCAGGCCAGGAAGGTTCGACAGGATCATCGAGATACCGTTCCCGAACTTCGAGGCTCGGAGCGAGATATTCAAGATACACTCAAAGCGCATGAATCTGGACAAGACCGTCATGCTCGAGGAGCTGGGCGCGAAGTCCGAAGGTGCGACCGGGGCGGACATCAAGTCCGTCTGCACAGAGGCAGGGATGTTCGCCATAAGGGAGAACAGGGACATCGTCTCCATGGTCGACTTCGAGAAGGCCATCGTCAAGGTCTTGGATCAGGACGCCGAGAAGGACATGGTAGCTGGCCCGATGTTCGCCTAGTCCTGGAGAACAAGGCGGAGACTACCTCTCCGCTTCATCCCCCAATTCCACGTCTTTCTCGATCACGAACGATCCCACGTAGTCGCACTTCTTGCAGTGGTACTTCTGGCCGGTTATGAACGCCGTCTCGTAGTAGAGATCCGCGGAACCGCATTGAGGACAGGTCAATACTGTCTTCATCATCTTCTTCGACACGATTCCTAGATAACGGACGTATGCATTAACCTGTGTCCAGCAACGCCATCCACGCGGGGTATCGTCCATGAAGATGCTATTTGAGCCGTTTACGAGGGCCGAGCTCCAGAAGCTCGATTCGGCGACCGTCAGCGTGTTCGAAAAGACCGGGATCCGCGTCCTGGAGCCGGAGGCGACCCGACTGCTCGTCGATGCTGGCGCGAAATTCGACAAGAAGACGAACATCTCCAAGATCCCGGAGAGGGTCCTCCGGGAATGCCTGAAGAGCGCGCCTCGGAAGTTCAAGCTGTACTCGAGAGACGAGAAGAGATCGCTGGCGTTCGGGGAGGGCAAAGTCCACCTCAGCACGATCGGGACCGCCGTGCAGGTCGAAGGCCTCGACGGCGTGGTCAGGCCTGCGACCTTGAAGGATGCCGAGGACTTCTTCAAGCTCTCGGACGCGCTGCCTTACACAGACCACACGAGCTGGCCCTGCTGGCCAAGGGACACGCCAGACTTCTTGGCACCTCTTCAGGAGATATTCTTCGGCTTCAAGCATTCGACCAAGACCCTCGACGGCTGGAACTGGGGCAAAGCGGGCACCGAGCAGAGCCTGGACCTGGCATCGATCGTCGCTGGAGGGCGAGACGAGCTGATCGAAAAGCCCCTCCTGCTGGGTTTCGCCAACCCCGTCAGTCCCCTGACCTTGTCCAAGGAAGCGACCGAGGGGCTGATCATATATGCAAGGAACGGGCAGCCATGCCTCTATCCCCCGGAGTGCATGGCGGGCGGTACGGCTCCGGCCACGATCGCCGGCCTGCTCGTCCAGCAGAATGCGGAGATACTCGCTTCTGTCATTGTCGCCCAACTCGTGAGGAGGGGAGCGCCTTCCGTATACAGCACCGTTTCCAGCATCATGGACATGCGCACCGGCTCCATCGCCCTTGGCGCGCCCGAGGCCTGTCTCGTGATGGCTGGCTCAGCCCAGCTGGCCAGGTTCTATGGGCTCCCCTCGCGAGGCACGGGCGGAAACACTGAATCGATGTTGGCGGATTATCAGGCAGGCGCGGAAGCTGCTAGCACCCTGCTAATGGCTGCCCTTTCCGGGTTCGATCTAGTTTACGACGCAGCCGGGAGCATCGAGTCCAGTCTCACGGCGAGCTTCACGAAGACGGTACTGGACGACGATCTCTGCGGCGAGGTCAAGCGGATCCTCAGGGGGATTGATGTCTCCGATGAGGCCGTTGCTACTGATGTCATAGACTCTGCTGCCCTCAAGGGGGCTTACCTCAGCCATCCGCATACCCTAAAGTACTTCAGAAAGGAGCATTACTCCCCGTCCCTTATGTGGAGGGGTGCCAGGACGGCCTGGACCGCGCTGCCGAAGAAGGATTTGAGAGAGAGGGCGGTACTAAGATGCCAAGAGTTGCTCCGCGATCACAAGACGGACCCACCTCTCGAAGCCGATGTCGAAAAGAGGATGCTCCAATACATCAAGGAAGTCGGGAAGCGGGGCAAGCAGTGATGCGCTAGTATTGCATGATCTCGGCCTTCATGAACTCGCGGAGAAGCGTCGTCGCGTAACAGCCCTTGTTCAGGGTGAATTTGAATGTCGCCTCTCTCTCCCCTAGGTCTATCGCCAGGTCCTCGCACGGTGCGAGCAGCTCGCGTCGCGTCCCTTTCGAGGACGCCGCCCTCAGACCGACAATCTGGAAATCCAGCTGAGCGATGTGTTCACTGGCGATGACCGACCGTTCCATCTCGCCCATCCGACCTTCAGCGAAGAAGGAGTCAGTGCCGTAGAGTAGCCCACTGACGAACGCCTTTCCCTCCTTTGCGTTCCTGATCGCCTTCTCAAGGTTGTCCGCCCCGACCAGTATCGGATTGTCGTGGTCCGGCACATTGGTCTTCGAAAGGGGAAGGATCACGTCTCCGACCTCGGGCAGCGAGATGGACATGCCCGAGCGGATGCGTTCGCTGAGTGTCCGGTTGAACAGGTACGATTGGTACGCATGCACGAACATCATCAGGAGGTTATAGGGGAGCGTGCGCAGTGCCCCCACGTAGTTTCCAGGGTTGTCTCTGAGATAGCCTATGAGCATCCTCTCGAAGCTGAGCTTCGTCGGGAATTCCTTGAACGCCCTCTCGAAGTCCCTGGATTCCTGGAGGGCGCGCCTGGCGTCGTTGGCCTCCGAATCCTCTTCCTCGGATGGGTTGGCGGCGTATCTCATGACGGCGCCCTCGAAATCTCCTCTGATCAGGTCTTTTCCAATCAGATGGGTTATGGGCCTGACCGAACCGAATCGTTGGATGCCGAAGAAGTTCGGGAACCCGCCCGCCTTGTCGAGTTCCTTCCTCACGGAGCCGCATATGCCATTTGCATCCTTCGAAGCATCTATGTCGGCGACCCGGATCTGGAACGAGTTCCCGATCAGGTCGCCTATTGATATCATCCTTTTGGCCCTGTAAGCGTCCAGTATCTTCACGTCCGGTATCTCAAGAGCCTGCACGTCCTCGATCGGCGCGTTGAAGGACATGAGCTGCGTCGCGACGGACCTGCCGTCCTTGGTCCCGGCGAAGCCTATCCTTGCTCGCCCCACATGCAGATTGGTCCCCAGCCTGCGGACCAGTCGGTTCTGCTCCCAGTTG
Source organism: Thermoplasmata archaeon (assembly GCA_041479325.1). Taxonomy (GTDB): domain Archaea; phylum Thermoplasmatota; class Thermoplasmata; order UBA10834; family UBA10834; genus COMBO-56-21. The sequence continues at coordinate 3,469 of JBGOXV010000002.1, read as the reverse complement.
CGGTGCCAGACCTTCGCTATCACGAACTTCCCCGAAGGGTCTGGAGGCGGAAGGATCGAGGTCTCATCCACTACGAAATCCTCAGGCGTCGTCCTGAGCTTCCCACCAAGTCCCTCAATGTCTCCAGTGAGAAAGACCTCCAGTCCGAGCTCGAACTCCTTCATTGGACCATCTGCTTGACCCGGCAGCGTAAGAACATTATCGTTTCCTAACCGAGCTGTTTCTCGACCAACTGGCGCGCTTCCAGGAACTGGTTCGCCAAGGACTTTGCCGCCTTCTTGAGGGACGCCTGCGGCTTTCCTTCTTTCACTGTGACCGTCAGGGTCGCCTTGTCGAGCTGCGGGTGCCCGGTGACGTACCTGGCGTCGACCACATTCTTGTCCTGAAGGAGCTCGTGGATGAGAGGATAAATGAGGGTCTCATCTGTGTCCTTGACCTCCACCTTGATGGTGTCCTTCTTCTTCTCGATTAACTTGAACTCCATCGTACTCAGGTCAACTCGTATGGCCATGAGGTTCATAAAACTATCTGACCTTCATACATGCCAGGGGAACGAGGTTTCGGGACTGCTGGCTCACTTCTTCTTTGGTTTCTTCAAGGGAGCTTTGGCTTTCTTCGCTTTCGGTTTGGCCTGCACCCTAACGACGTCCCGTCCTCGCGGGTACATCGTACCGCACATCCTGCAGACATCGACCTCGCAGTACTTCTCGTCCTGAGTCGCGATTATCTTGATTATGCACGCGCTCTCGCAGAGCGGACACTTGTTCGTGGGCAACTAATCCCCTCTCTCGCCGAACTTCTTCCTCAGCACCGTATGAATGCCCTCGGCGATAACCCTGCCGATGCCGTCGACTTTCATAAGCTCATCGACGTCTGCATCCGCGATGCCCTTGACGCTCCCGAACCTCTCCAGCAGTCTCTGGGCCAGAGTGGCCGAGACGTTCGGCAGCCCCTGGACCAGGAACATCTGCCTGCTCGGGACGTCCAGGGTGGTTTGGAGTCCTCTGGCGCTCGATTGCTTTGCCTCTTCCTGCCTGAAGAGCGAGCGGACCGCGGACGCGGTCTCCTCTGGATCCGAAGTGGACAGCACGGGCATGTGGTATTCCGACAGGAGCGAGCTCAGCGCGTCGTACACCGCCGCGTTCCCAGCCTGGACTCCCTCCCCTTCCGCCTTCCCCTGGACGATGAGTATCGGGTGGAGGTATCCGTGCTTCAGCTTCGCGAGGTACGAGAACATCGAACCGTCCGAGATCCCCTCGATGAACTCGCCCACCGTCATGAAGGCGATTGCCACACGCTTCGAGATGATGATGTCCGCGTTCTCGATGTCCTGGACCTCGGCCGTGAAACCTATCTCGGCGAGCGCGTCCTTCAGTCCTGCCCTCCCTACCCTGGCAGACACCACGAGGCGGCTGCCTCTCTCTGGGAAGTGACCGAGTGACTTCTGCCCCTTCTTCTCCGAGACCGAGCGGGACAGCTCCTCCTTCGGGGTCTCGGGCTTCATCATGTCGGTCATTTGAAGACGGGTCAGAGGTGCTCGCGGCGTGGCTGGCAGGTCTGGGAGGCCTCTCCGAGCGCGCAATCTTCTTCTCAACGAGTCCAGCTCCCGGCGCATCTGCATCTCCTTCTTCCTGCTGGACCACAGGTAGGCCTCGTCCCGTGTGTTCTTGGTGACGAAGACGATGACCTTTCCTGCGCGCCTCCTGCCTGTCCTGCCTCTCCTCTGGATGGTCCGTATCTCGGATGGCACTGGCTCGTAGAACACGACCAGGTCCGTTGACGGGATGTCCAGGCCCTCCTCCGCGATCGAGGTGGAGACGAGGATGTTGTGCACCCCCGATTGGAACTTCTCGATGATCTCCTTCTGTTCTCTCTGGTTCAGTCCGATGTCCTCGCCCTTGCTCGCCTGGCCGACGAACCTGACCGGCCGGAACCCTTCGACCTTCTCCAGGGTCTGCGTCATGGTATCGCACATGTCCCTGTAGTGGGTGAAGACGATAACCCTGGAATCGGGTTTCGAGAGGAATTGCGACTTGAGGACAGGGATTATCTTCTCCAGCTTCGGGTGGTCCCTTTCCATGCCGTAGAGAAGGGTCCTCGCCTGCAGGAACCTCGAGTCCTTGACCAGGTCTCTCGAGGCCTTCGAGCCACCCTTCACGGCCCCTTCTTTGACTATCTTGTCGAAGTAGTTCTCGAGCGCCCCCTTGCCCTGCGTCTCGGCCAGCTCGATAGCGTGGTTGATCTTCATCGCCAGGGCTTGCGTGCTTGCAGCCCTGAACACCTGGAAGTTCTTCCTTCCGGAGTTCAGCCTCGCCCGGATAACGTTCCCAGCTTCGAGCAGGTCGCGGGTCGTTGCGGGCTTCTTCGGGTCGAGGAAGCCCCAGCCCCGGAGCTTGGAGATCTGTTCGTCGATGATCTGCTTGAGCAAGAATGTCACTCTAGACATTCCTTCCTGGACATTGACCGATACGTACTGCGTCTGGACATCCTGGGTGTATTTCACGACATCCTCGTCGAGCTCCGTTCGGATCTCGACGTCCGTTATGCCCAGGTTCTCGCAGACCTCCGCTATCTTGTCGACATCGTAGCCTGGGGAAGCTGTCATGCCAAGGGCGAGCTTCCCGCTTTCGGAGTGCCTTTTTCCGATCGAGACATATGCATAATCCCCGGTCGCCCTGTGCGCCTCGTCGAAAACTATGAGGTCGACATCATCCAGGTCTATTCTACCCTCTTGGAGGTCGTTCTCTATGACCTGGGGTGTGGACACGACCAACCGGCTCTTGTCCCAGAGCTCCTTCCGGTCGCGTGGTGGGACCTCCCCTGTGAACATCGTGGGCTCGAACTTCAGGAGGCGTTCCTTGAGGAACGAGGAGTGCTGCTCGACCAGCGGCTTGGTCGGAGCCATGAAAAGCACCTTGCCCCGTTTCTTGAGTAGTGTGTCGGCTATGACGATCAAGGCGACGATGGTCTTGCCCATGCCCGTGGGCAAGACGACCAAAGTCGATTCGCTTATGGCCGCCGCCGCTATGTTTGTCTGATAGTCCCTCTGCTCGACGATCCCGGGTCTGATGAGCTCGTGCTCAATGAACACGAGCCATTGAGAACTCAGCGAGGGTATCAATCTTTTCTATGGCCCGACGAACCTAGTGGCATCCGGCGCAGGACGTGCATGCGGAGGGCGAAGAGGACTTCACTCGCACAACGACCCCTGGTCCTTCCGGTGTGTCTACTGAATCCACAACGGCTTCTTTCATCTCCTCTTCGATGCCCTTCTCGAAGATGAGCTTGAATCCGTCTGTCTGCACCTCGATGTCGTCTTCCTTCTTCTTGTCGAAAGCCATCATGTACGATGGTCCGGAGCAGGAGTACCCAGCGAAGAATATCCTGATGGGGTCGGTCTTCTTTGCTTCCTTTATGATCGCTTGGATCGTCTCGGTGGCCTTGGGAGTCACGTTGATCATCTATGTAG
>JBGOXV010000001.1:0-50542 GCA_041479325.1 Thermoplasmata archaeon | reverse complement strand
TGTCCTCATGGAGGTGTCCGCACGGACGTGAAGCCCGAGTGGGGTAGCTTGGATATCCTAGAAGCCTGCGGAGTTTCAGACCTGGGTTCGAATCCCAGCTCGGGCGCATCCCCATCCTTTTCGTCACAGGCTCTTGACAATCCTTTCCAGGGCTGCTGATTCTTCCTTGGTCGTGACATGGGTTTTGGGAGCCTCCAGCATCCTCGTGGCCTCTTTCTTGGCCCTTCTGAGCAGATCCATCCTGTTACCCGGCCCAGGTCTGCCGGAGAAGATGGCCTCCGGTTTCGTCAGGGCAGCGGATTCCTTCTTGAACAGGGTGAGAGTGTGTCTCTTGCTCAGGAAGTTTCCGTCCAGCGCGGCGTCTCGAATCGTTTCGAACGATATCGACGCCTCATCCGCGCTGAATGTACGCAGGAATTCCCTTGCCGTGTCCCAGACCCAGGCATCCAGCACCAGCTGCTCGAACGATGCGCCGGCCGCGTTTCCGATCCCTCCCAGTCCAGAGGCGAGGTCCGAGTTCACCGAACCTGTCAATGCCATGTAGGGAACGCCTTCCCTGATGTCCGCGAGTATCAGCGAAGTCTCCTCGAGGCCACATCCAGCGCACATGACCGGGAGGCCATGATACCTCCCCAGTTGGCCTGCCCCCGCCCTCAGAAGATTCGCCTCCAACGCCCCATAGTTTATCGACCCCACCTTGAGGTCTCCGGGCGAGGAATCGCTGCTGAAGATCCACGGGGCGCCTTTCTTCGCGGTTTGTGAGATGACGAGGCTTGCCATGTTCTCGGCATTTGTTTGCGCAAGGGTCCCGGACAGAGTGACCGGGGAGGTCAATCCCGCGACGGACGCGACCATCGACACGACTGGGATCCCGGCTCTTGCGAACTCGACTTGAGCTTCTACCAGCCCCTCCTCGAAGGTCATCGGTGAGATTGGGCATTGTACCGCTGAGAAGAACGGCCTCTTCCTGAACTCCTCAATCCCTCCTGCGAGTGCTGAGATCATCTCGATGTCCGTCCTCGCCTCGAGAGCGCTCGTAGCTCCCCCTTGGATGTGCTTGGTCGTGTTCTCCAGGCACGTCATCAGCTCCACCGCGTTCTTCTTGTGGTTCGGCTGGTCCAGGGCACCGACCATCGCCCACGCGAAGTCGATCGGCTGCAGTGATTGGACAAGGAAGATGAAGTCGCGCAGGTCGTCTGTCGTTGCGGACCGCGATTGGCCTGTGAGGAGGTCTTTGACGTACACACCTTCTCCACCGTTCGCGACGAACACAGGGCCCGCCGTCGGTATCCGCATGTCGCGCTTGCGATCCCTCGACGCCAGAAGGAGGGATTTCGGGACGCTGGACAGTGCGGACTTCACCATTGGTTCCGGGATCAACACGCGCTTCCCGTCCTTGCTCTTCTTCGCGCCAGCTCTGATGAGCATGTCGACGACGGCTGTGCTGTTGACGACGACCCCTACCTCTTCGAGGGCCCTCAACGAGACCCTATTCACCGCCTCAATCTCTGACCCCGAGAGGAATTCCAGTCTGCTCTTGGCGATACTACCACCTGCTGTAAATCTCAGGAGGCGATACATTAGGATGTACTTTTGGTTATCATGTTAGAAAATCTGTTCCCAACGGTAAAATACGCCACCGTTCAATGTCGGTTCCCGGCTCATCTCAGGTGGATGCGCACTTTGTCGAGAGGTTGTTGAATGGACGCCGAATTCGTTCAGATGGCTGAGGTCGTTGAAGCATGCTCGAGATGCAGATGCGGCTGCTGCAAGGACCAATGTCCAATGTACTCGGAGATCCTCGAGGAGAGCATCTCTCCAAAAGGCAGGAACGCCCTGATTCGATCCGTGCTGAAAGGGGCCGTGGAGCCGGATGAGCGCGCGGTCAGAATAGCCTACTCGTGTCTCCTGTGTAGGAGGGACGAGCAGAGCTGCGTCGCGGGACTGCGGAACTCCGACGCTACTGAAGCGTTCCGGAGATACCTCATCGAGAAAGGCGCGAAACTGCTCCCCGAGCATGCCGCCCTCGCAAAGAGCTTGGACAACTATGGCAACCCATGGCAGGAATCGAGGGCTGCGAGAAAGCGATGGGCTAAGGGACTCCAGGACAAGAAGGTCGTTCCCGGGAAAACCAGCACACTGTTCTACGTCGGCTGCACCTTCGCGCTCGACAGGACCCTGGACGAAGGCCCGAAAGCGCTGGCGAGCCTCATGGACAAGGCCGGGGTGGACTATGGATTGCTTCTCGAGGACGAGGTATGCTGCGGCTCGACGGCCAAGAGGATAGGGGACATCAAGCTGTTCGAGAAGCTCCGGAAAGAGAACGAGAAGCGGATCCGGGGGACGGGCGTGGAGAACATCGTCACCGCATGTGCTGGCTGCTTCAAGACGCTCGAGCAGGATTATCCCGATCTGAGCGAGGACATCTCCATCATGCACTCGACGCAGTTCATATCCGAGCTGATCGCAAACGACAAGCTCCATTTCCCAAAGAGGGAAATCAAGGTCACGTATCACGATCCGTGCCATCTCGGGAGACATAGCGATGTCTATGATGCGCCCAGGCGGGTGCTTCTCTCCGTACCCGGCCTCCAGCTGGTCGAGATGAAGAACTCCAGGCAGACAGCGAGGTGTTGCGGTGGAGGGGCCGGTGTGAAGACAGCATATCCAGAGGTTACCCAAAAGGCCGCGGCCAAGAGGATTCGCGAGGCGGAAGAGACCGGCGCCGAGGTCCTGATCACCACCTGTCCCTTCTGCGTGCAAACATTGCGGAGTGCCGCGTCTGCCGCTGGTTCTGATATCAAGGTCGAGGAACTGTCCGTGTTCCTGGATAATCTGTCCCATCAAAAAGGAGGCGGGCACCGATGATGGAAACTGAAGTGCGGGACCAGATGGTGCAGCGCTTGATATCGGTCCTGGGGGCTGGGAAGGTCCTATCGAGCAGGTCCGACCTCGTCCCATACACAAAGGACACATACAGGATAAGGTACAATGAGGATTACAGGTACTTCCCGGACGCAGTCGTTTTTCCCGAGACCACTGCCGATGTCAAAGCGATCGTGGAGATCGCCGCGGAGCTCAAGGTGCCCATCATACCGAAGGGCGGAGGATCCAACAGGACCGGCATGCTCGTGCCGGTGACCGGCGGGATAGTCGTCGACACGATCAGGATGAATCACATAGTCGAGGTCAGTGTGCCCAATCTCTATGTCACCGTCCAGCCCGGCATCACACTCAAGGATCTCGAGGAAGAGCTCGCGAAGCACGGTCTCGCATTGAACCAGGAACAAGGTTCGTTCAGAGTTGCGACGATCGGTGGCTCAATCTCGACATCGGGATTCAGCAGGAAGCATCAGAAGTACGGAACAATCGCTGATAGGGTCATGTCCCTCGAGGTCGTGCTTGCAAGCGGGAAGGTGATGAGAACTGGCCCCAAGATACTCTACACTTCTACCGGGTACCGGCTGCAGCAGCTCTTCGTCGGAGCTGAAGGCACCCTTGGCATCATTACTGAGGCCACGCTGAGAGTGGAGCCGATCCCGGAGGCGAAAGACGTCATACTCGCGTTCTACTACGACTTCTGGTCAGCGAACGAGGCCGCGCTGAGGACGATGGCAACCTGCGTGACCTTCACGGGCGGGGAGGCCTATGAGGTCGAGGATGCAACCTCTCTCGGCGCCCCTCAAGGGAGAAACGGATTGTTCTACCTCGGATTCGAGGGCACGAAGGGCGAAGTGCATGCGCAGGTCGAATTCGTCAAGAAGATAGTCCACGAGACCGGAGGAGTCCTTGCAAAGCACGATGATGCTGCCAAGTTCATGGAGAGGTACACTTCGCAATGGTGCGGGGCGAGGGCTCTGACTGGATTGGAGGACGCGCTCACCACCTATGTGCCGGTCGAGCATATGCATGAGTTCTTTGACAGGCTCTGGGGTGAGGTCATGCCCAAGCACGGCTCGGCCCCGCTCCCTGGCGAGAAGTACTCCTTGGACGTGGGGCGCTACAGGATAATGGCAGGAAGGTTCTATCTCCCGAAGGGCGAAGGAGGGTGGGAGAAGTATCAGGTGTTGCTAAGGGACATCGCGAAACTCACCACGAAGCTCGGGGGGTCCATATCGAGCTGCCATGGCGTGGGCATCGAGCACAGGGACAACCTCGATCTCGAGTACTCCGAGGTGACGCTCGATGTCATGAGGGATTTGAAGAAGGCGCTCGACCCGGACAACATCATGAACCCTGGGAAGATGCTTCCTGACAAGAAGTGACGATCTTGAAATCTGCATGGAAGAGCGCAATCATGAGGTTCCTTCTGGACAACTTGGGCAGGATGGACCAAGACCATGTCGATGCGTGGCTCCACGATGAAATTGCTTTCGCGGAGCTTCTCGAGCCCGCGTTTCGGAACCTCGCTCCCTACCGGGACATGGTCCTTCGGGAACTTTACCAGATTTCGCCGTCGGAGGTATTCGACGTTTGGCGGTTGGAGCATCCGGAGATACTATTTACGGACCCAAATGTCGTTATCGTGAAGATTGGCCAGGAGCTCCAGGGGATCAGGTCATTTGTCATGTCTCTCGGTGCAGAAGCCGAAGCGAAATGAGCGAATATTGTAGGTCTTTGACGTGGAATGATATTCGGTGTTGGGAGCAACCCCGTTCGTCCGGTCGGCCGGTATCGCCGGAATCGTTATAATTCCCTAGTATCTTGAGAATCTGAGCATTCATATGGCTGAGAAGTCAAGAGTGTTGGACGAACATGCCAAAGCGCATGTCGAAGACACGACCCATCGGGATTGGCAGACCAAGTACGCCGGCAAGATAAGGACGGCGGAACAGGCCATCGCCGACGTCAGGCGAGGGGACAAGATCTTCATCGGCTCGGGCGCGGCTGAGCCTCAGACGCTCGTGAAGGCCCTGATCGAGAGCGCGGGAAGGCTCGCGGACACGAGGATCATGCACATCATGACCCTGGGGGTCGCTCCGTACACAGAGGAGAAGTTCACCGACCAGTTCAGACACAATGCGTTCTTCATCGGTGCGAACACCAGGAAGGCCGTGTCTGAGGGAAGGGCCGACTACACGCCTGTGTTCCTTTCGGAGATACCTGCCCTTTTCAGGTCCGGGCAGATCCCCATCGACGTCGCACTCATCCAGGTATCGCTGCCGGACAAGCACGGCTATTGCAGCTACGGTGTATCGACCGACGTCGTGAAGTCTGGGGCGGAATCGGCCAACAAGGTCATCGCTGAGGTCAATGTCCAGATGCCCCGAGCTCTTGGCGATTGCTTCATTCACATGGATGAAATCGATGTCGCGGTCCCGGTCGACGTGCCGCTGCTGTACGCTCACAGGGAGCGGGCTGACGATGTCGCGAGACGCATCGGCAAGAACATTGCTAGCCTGATCGAGGATGGGTCGACCCTCCAGATGGGCATCGGCACCATACCAGACTCGGTCCTCCACTTCCTGACGGACAAGAAGGACATCGGGATACACACCGAGATGTTCTCTGACGGATTCATGGACCTCGTCGAGAGGGGCGTCATCAACAACACCAAGAAGCCGGTGCACGCGGGCCACACGGTAGCTTCCTTCTGCATGGGCAGCAAATCGTTGTATGATTACGTCGATAACAACCCGGCCGTCGAGTTCAGGCCCACCGAGTACACCAACGATCCCTTCGTCATCGCGCAGCACAACAACATGGTCGCTATAAACTCGGCCATAGAGGTGGATCTCACCGGGCAGGTCTGCGCGGACTCGCTCGGGACGATGTTCTACTCGGGCATCGGGGGTCAATTAGATTTCATCCGTGGCGCAGCCAGATCGAAGGGCGGAAAGCCCGTGATTGCCATGCCTTCGACCGCGAAGGACGAAACGATATCCAGGATCTCCGTGAACCTCAGGGAGGGCGCCGGTGTCGTCACGACCAGAGGAGATGTCCATTATGTCGTCACCGAATGGGGAGTCGCGTACCTTCACGGCAAGAACATCAGGGAGAGGGCCATGGCGCTAATCAATATCGCGCACCCGAAGTTCCGCGCCAAATTGCTGGAAGGCGCCAAGAAGCTGCACTATGTGTACCAGGACCAGATGCTCCCCGGAGAGATGGTCCGATATCCCGAGGAACTCGAGACCACGATGACCACTAAGGGTGGCAAGGAGTTGCTTATCAGGCCGACCATCCCCACAGACGAGGAGATGCTCGGCGACATGTTCTACGATTTGAGCGACCAGTCCATCATCAACAGGTTCTTCAGCATGCTGAAGTCGATGCCCCACAGGCGGCTCCAGCAGATCTGCTGCATCGACTATGAGGCTGAGATGTCCCTCGTGGCGATTTCCAAGGAGAGCCCGAACCAGAAGATCGTCGGCGTCGGCAGCTACTATGTGAACCCAGCGACAAAAATGGCGGAGATAGCGTTCCTTGTCGCGGATGCTTTCCAGGGCCAGGGTATCGGCACTTTCATGATGCGAAACTTGGTCAAGATCGCCAGGGAGAAGAAGATCAAGGGGTTCACCGCGGAGGTCATGAGGGACAACGTGGCCATGATCGCCCTCATGCACAAAGCAGGCGTGCCCACGAAGTCAAAGCCCGTGGACGGTTCTTACACATTCATCATGGATTTCGAAGGGTCGAGCTAGTCGGTCAGCTCCTAAGGTTATCTAGTTCTATGTGAATCTCGCCCCGAGGTCCTTCACCTTGGCTGTTCTAGGAGCGCATGTCTCCATATTGGGCGGAGTCGAGAACGCACCTGAGCGCGGGCGCAAGTTGACCTGCGACTGCATCCAGATATTCTCCAAGAATCAGATGCAGTGGAGCGCGAAGCCCCTGACAATCGAGGAGTGCGACAGGTTCAAGGAGAACTGTCAGAAGTTTGAGATCATCGAGACTGTCATCCACGATTCGTACCTGATCAACCTCGGAAGCCCTGACAATGCGCTTCTGAAGAAGTCTAGGGAGGGCTTCCTCGAGGAGATGGTCCGCGCGAGGCATCTAGGAGTTGAGAAGCTGATATTCCATCCGGGGTCACACATGGGCTCGGGGGAACAGGTCGGGCTGAGGAGGATCGCGGAGTCCCTGGACTGGGCCCGGAAAGAGTTCGGTGGACGCGAGGTCCATCAGATTCTGGAGATCACGGCCGGGGCCGGCAACCTCCTTGGGAGCTCGTTCGAACAGATCACCAAGATAATCGATCTCATGGAGGACCAGAAGAGCGTCGGCGTATGCCTCGACACCTGCCACAGCTACGCCTCGGGGTATGACATCAAGACGAAGGAAGGGTACGAGCAGACGATGGATGCATTCGATGAACTCCTCGGAATCGGATATCTGAGGGCAATCCATCTCAACGATTCGAAGGGGATGCTGGGTTCTAGACGGGACAGGCACGAGCAGATAGGCAAAGGGTATCTTGGACTGGATGCGTTCAGGAATCTTCTGAACGATGACCGAATGGGGAACATACCAATGATCCTGGAGACGCCTGCCGGAGACAAGATGTACAAGAAAGAGCTGAAGATCCTGCGCTCGTTGATCAAGGCATGACGAGTCCTACCTGCTCTACGACCTTGACATCGCCCGGCGGAAGGATGCTCTGAATCTCTTCGATTGGCACCGCGAACACTCCTACCAGGTTCTTCGCGAATGCGTCCTTGTCCATCTGGCCCGGTCTGATTATGGCAAACCTGTTCGAGCGTGCTCTGAGGGCCCCTTCCGGGCCGCACATTATCTTCCTATGCCCCTCGAATTCCATCTCGCCTATCCCGAGCTTGATCTCGAGTTTCTCGGAGTAGTTGCGCTTTCCCCTGATGACGAACGCCCCTCTCGCGAGAGACTCGCCGCTCTCAGGCGTTTTGCTTACCTGCTCCGGAAGGACCCAGTATCCAACTCCTGAACCCACCTTCGCGTTCCAGGCCTTCGATGTTGCCACGGCGAATTCGCAGGCTTCGTGGAGCGTCTTCTCCGTTATTCCTTCCTTCATCTTGACGACCACGCTTGGTGCACCGTGGATGTCCGCGTGTACATACCGGTCCCCCGCCTGGAGGTGCTTCTTCACCAGCATGTCGTTGCTCTTCGCGTCCTTGCCGCCCAGGACGATCGCACCTTCGCTCGAGATGAACCACCTGAATCTCTCGAACCAGAATCTCTTGGTCTCGGCGTGCTTCGGACGGGTGACGTTCGCGAGTTTCGTCTGCCCCTTGACGAAGTCGTCTATGGATTTCCTGGTTTCCCCGAGCGCGACGAGCAACCCTTCTAGTTTTCTCCTGGCCTTCTTGGACTCCTCGTAGTACAGCTGAGCATTGGATTCTACCGAGCCTTTCGCATCGAGCTCGACGAGCACATTCCTCATTTTCACTTTGAGAATTGAGCTCTTCCCGTCGTACGAGACAAAACCCTCGATTCCGTCCAAGGGAGTCGATTCGGCAAGGTTCTTCTTCGCCAGGGATAGGATGCTTGTGATGAATGGGTAATTTTCGAACAGGAAATCTCCCATCAGCTGCTCCTCCCTCGCCTCGTCCTGGAGTTTGATGACGGCTGATTCCTGCTGATGCAACTTCCTGTCGAGTCGCTCTGATTCGAGCACAGATTCCTTCGGTTTCTCCTTCTTGGGTTTTGGCAGTCTAGTGATGTAGGTCTCCACGGCTTCGGAGAATGTCTTGAACTGCTCCGTCGGCAGATTGTCGTAGATCAGCATCCTGAACGGCACTACGTCCTCGATGATGGATTCCTTCTTGATTATCAGTCCAGCGCCTTTCGAGAGAATGTCGCCTTGGATCTGCCTCACGACCTCGAGGATCGCGCGGACTTCTTCGATAGTGAGCTCATTCGCCATCCTCCTTTTGTCAACGGCCGCCTTCGCGCAGATCTCCTCGCTATATCTTCCCCCGGTGTTGAGCCTGGTCGCCAAGGTTCTCACCAGGTCAGTATCGGAGGTCGTCAGGAACTTGAAGAGGTCCTCGGCGGAGATCGAAGACGGATCGGGCACGGGAGGCGGGAACAGGAATTCGCGTTTCGCTCTGACGTCCCTGTGCTTCCAGGTATGGCTCGTCAAGGGTTGGACGATGACCCCGTCCTTGACCAGGATAATGTTCCCCTCGGCGAATAACTCGAGCACGAGCTCCCAAGTCCCTTCCTTCTCAAGGGTGATGACCGCAATCCTGTCGAAGCCCTGCTGCCTGATGGCGCTGATCTTCGCATTGGTCAGCCTTTTCCTGAGCATCATGGCAAAATCGGACGGTTGCTTTCCGCCTTCCTGTCCTGCTCCAGACACGTACAGCCACCTACCCACCTTGAAGTGGATGAACGTCTTGCCTTCGCCCGGGGTCCTGACGGATAGGATGAGATGATCGAGCGTTGGATGATAGATCTTGTCGACATAGCCTCCGACGAGTGCCTGGAGGTCCCTGACGGAGGCCATGACATCAAAGCTGCTTTCCGACTCTTTCATTCGTCGAACCATTCCTGTGTGCTCTAATAAAAGATGCGGAGGGCATTCGACCCTCACGTTGTCCCAATGTCTACAGTAAAGTAGATTATCAATGGGTGTCTTGCACGGGTGCATGAGCGCAGCGCCCTTCGTGAGCACCTTCATTGCAATCGCTTTGATACCAGTTGCATTCCTCTTCACGCATGCCTATTTCAGCGGGAAGAGGCATCTTCCATATCACAAGGTGACCGGGACGGTCGGGATCCTCTGGGACCTTAGCGTATCCCTCGTCTACATGCTCTCCAGAGTCGCCAGCCAGGTCACCGGCGCTATGCTAATCGCTGGTGCCGTGCACGGCATTATTGCCGTAATTGTGATCCTGCTCGAATTCATCGTCCTGGGAACAGGATTGTTGCAATGGAGGACTCAAAAGAGAAGCAATCTCCATACGAAGACCACCCCGATCCTCTATGTGCTCTGGTTTGTCGCATTCTTCACGGGCGAGGCCTTCTACATAATCAATTACCTCCTATGACGAATCCGAATTGTCACGATGCCAAGGGATCGGTTTTGGGCGGGTCCAGATGCGCACGAATCATGGATACCATGAATCCAACAACCTTTTAATACACAGGGCAAGATGCCTTGCGGCCGGACATCAAAGCCACTGTGGCTTAGAGGTATAGCGACGCCTTGGTAAGGCGTAGGTCGAGGGTTCGATTCCCTCCAGTGGCTCTTCCGATTTTCCCATCGTTTTTCAGGGAGATCATCACGCGAAAATCATCGAGGATGGCATCTGGCGCGTGTCCGTCCGCGCGCGCCATCGCGGATGCGCGGGCGTGGCCTGGCCAGCGAAGGGACATCAATTATATACTTGGCGCTCCCACGTACGTACAGGGATGCACTATGCCAAAGAGTCTCATTGAAGGTGCACTTAGCGGAGCATCAGCCACTACCGACCAGCCTCTGCAGGCGCAACCAAAGAGCGCGGATGACCTTGAGCTTGAGAAGATTGCGAGTCAGCTCGATATCTGCATAAAGTTGATCGGATGCGGGGGCGCGGGTTGCAACACGGTGAACCGATGCATCGAGAGCCGCCTTTCCAACGTCGAGATGCTTGCCCTCAACACGGATGCGAAGCATCTCCTCACGATCAGATCGCCGCGGAAGATCCTTATCGGAAAGACGACCACGCGAGGCTTGGGGGCCGGTGCCAGACCCGAGGTCGGCGAGAAGGCCGCGATGGAGAACGAGCTGGATATCAAGGAATTCCTCAAGGATGCCCAGATAGTGTTCGTCACCGCGGGGATGGGCGGAGGCACGGGCACTGCCAGCTCGACGGTGGTCGCTCGTATCGCGAAGGAGACCACACGCGCGCTCACCATAGGTGTCGTGACGCTCCCGTTCAGGTCAGAGGGCGAGATGAGGATGGAGAACGCCATGTCGTGGCTCGCAAAGCTGGCGAAGCTCTGCGACACTACGATCGTCATTCCCAACGACACCCTAATCGAGCTAGTTCCGAATCTTCCAGTCCAGGCGGCCTTCAAGGTTGCGGACGAGTTGTTGATGCAGACCATCGGTGGGCTTACCGAGATGTTGACCCGCGCAGGTCTCGTGAACGTCGACTACGCCGACCTGAGGACCATACTCAACGAAGGCGGGGTCTCTTTGATCGGCGTGGGTGAGGCCGAAGGCAAGCCAGGAGAGAGGATACAGGATGCCGTTGACGAGGCTCTGGATTCCCCACTTCTCGGGAAGATCGACCTGAGGGATGCCCGAGGCGCGCTGGTCCGGGTCGTCGGCGGGCCGGACATGAACATCGAGGAGGCCGCGAAGGCCGCCGAAATAATCTCGAGCAAGATAAAGCCAGACTCGAGGCTCATCTGGGGCTGCTCAGTCGAGAAGGAAATGCAGGGCAAGGTCAGGCTCCTCCTAATCGTTACTGGGGCGAAGTCGCAGTATGTCCTTCTCAGAGACGGCAACGAGCCCGTGCTCTCCAGGACCACGGAGGACTACCAGGGACAAGTGAACCTCCCTAACCAGATCCACTCTGACGCGGACCAGTCGCAGTTCGTCCGCTAGAGCCCGCGCTCAGCTCAGCTTCAACAGAAGGTTGGCGAAGGCACCCATCGCGATGGCCAGGGTCATCGAGGCGGCGGCCACGCCGACGGTGCTCTTGAGTCCGAATTCCTTTAGCATGACCGCGAACGCGGCGATGCACGGCATGAAGATGGCCATCACCAGCGCGAAGACGAACATCTGATGATTGGAGAGTACAAGAGACAGATTGCCCACGCCGCTGAGGACCATGAGCATCTGGAGCGCCATCTCCTTCCTTAGCACACCGAACACCAGTGCGACCGCCGCGATCGACGGCAGGCCGAGCACGGAGATCATGACCGGCGCGACTGGACGCAGCAGCGTCTGCAACACGCCGTACGCTAGGAGCGTTTCGATGACTATGCTCCCTGCCAGCAATAGCGGGAAGGCGATTGTGAGGAACTCTTTCAGTCTGATGTAGGTCTTGATCGCGGACTGCTTGGCGGACGGCCATCTCATGTCGGGTATCTCGATGCACATTCCAGTAGGTTCGAACTTGATCGCCTTGTGGAGGGCGAGCCCGAGCAAGACGAGCATCCCCATCAGGATTACGTAGATCAGGAGCGCCCACCATGCTCCCGCGAACTTGCCCACGGAGCCGATGATGATCGCGGTCTGCGCGGAGCACGGGACCGCGATAGTGATCAGTGTGGCGAGGATGAGCCGTTCTCTTCTAGAGCCCATTGTTCTAGTGGACAGTAGGGCCGGGACATTGCAGCCGAAGCCGACCACCATGGGGATGACTGCCCTCCCGTGGAGTCCGAGCCTGTGCATGACACCATCCAGAAGCGAGACCACTCTGACGAGGTATCCAGTGTCTTCAAGGACGGACAGCATGACATAGAACACAAGGATGTAAGGGATCACAAGTGCGAGCATCGCCTCTATGCTGAGCGAGATTCCCTGCAGGATGCCAGATGCCAGATGATTCCCGGTCTGGGTCCCTAGATCAGTGAAGAAGATACCTCCCGTGCTTTCATAGAAGTGCACGAGGACTCCCTCCAGCAACCCACCGAAGAACACAAGGATGACGAACATTAGCGCCAACACGCCGAAGAGAATCGGGATGCCGGTGGCGGGTCTCAGGGTGATGTCCTTCGCTATGCTCTTCCGGGTCCTGTAGGTCGCGGCTTTCCCGAGGACCTCTCCTGCAATCCTTCCAGCCTCCCCGAACCGGTCCCTCTGGATGTGGACCACGATGTCCTCACCATGTGTCCGGCGGAACTCGTTCCTGAGCCTCTCAGAGAGCTGTTGCGCCTCGACGCTTGCTTTCCCGATTACGCTCTGTTCCCCCATGAGGAGCCGGATCGCCACGCTTCTGACGGGCGGACCCACCTCCTCAGAAGGTATGATCTTCTCGAGCTCCTTGATCATCCCTTCAATATGCGAATCGTACCTTACGGCGAACCCGCTCCTCCGCCTTATCTGCACGGAGGTGTAGAGCAACGAGTCGACGCCCTCCCCCTTGGTCGCGACCGTGGGAATGACCGGCATCATGAGTATGCGTTCCAGCTTGGGAACGTCCACCTCGAGCTTGCTCCTCCTCAGAACGTCGTACATGTTCAGAGCAGCAACCACGTTGTACCCAGCCTCGATTAGCTCGAAGAGGAATACGAGGTTGCGCTCGAGCCTCGTCGCGTCCAAGACCGCTATCACGGAATCCGACCTCCTCTCCGTGAGCAATCTGGTGGCCACGCGCTCGTCGTCAGAGTTGCCAGCTAGCGAATAGGTCCCGGGCAGGTCCACGATGGTCAGTGTGAGACCCATGAACTTGGCCTTGGCTTCAGAATACTCTACTGTTGTCCCGGGATAGTTGGACGCGATCACGCCAACTCCGGTGAGCTGGCTGAAGAGCATGCTCTTGCCCACATTGGGGTTGCCAGCCAGGGCGATCTCCAAAGACTCCCCTCCTTATCCCGCTCTTATGACGTGGAGGACGTCCCCTCGGGTGCGGGAGAGGGCGACCTTCGTCCCCTTCAGGTTGATGATTATCGGTCCTCCCATGGGGACCCTCTTCTCGATCCTTATCTCGCTGCCGGGAACGAAGCCCATGGACAACATGGAGCACAGCTCGTCGTTGTCCCTCGAGATCAGGTGCGATACCACGGCGGTCTCTCCCTCTCTCATCTCAGAAAGGGGAACATCGCAGCTCGTGCACTTGTCGCATGAGATTCCTCTCTCACACTTCGGAATTTCACGTCCGTCCGGGCATTTGTCTGGATGCTGCATCATCCTGCAGAGGCTCTGTTCCGCCTCGTCCGTGAGGGCATGCTCCATCTTGCACGCCTGTTGGTGCGTGGTCGGCCCTTTCAAGCCGATGAAATCCGTCAGAAAGCGCTCTAGCAACCGGTGTTTTCGGGTCACTTTCGTGGCGATCCTCTTGCCCTTCGGCTTGAGGGCCACGCCCCGGTACGGTTCATGCTTGATGTATCCTTTTGCGGAGAGTTTGTGGAGCATCTCGGTGACACTGGCAGGGGCCACATCCAGCTCTGCCGCGATGTCGGAGGTCTTAGCTTGTCCGCCCCCCTCTGTGAGTTTGTAGATTATCTTGAGATACTGCTCGACTATCTCGGGGTCCATCGCAAGAGAATTAGGCGTACCTAAATTTATACATTCGCATCGTACACCAGAGCGCAATTGTTGAGCCCTTCCTTCACTTCCTTCGTCCGCGCCCGAGGTCTGCAGTAAGGACCTGTGTATTGCTCTTGAGACTGAGCGATGGGCTCGTAAGGGGCAATAGATATAAGCCGCATGTAGAGTCTTTGCGTGACGGGTACGCATGATCCGAACGGTTGTTAAGAGGGACGGTTCGAAAGAGGCATTTTCCGCGGAGAAGATCACCCTGAGCGTGACCAAGACAGGGGCGCCAGATGTCGTTGCGAAGCGGATCGCACAGGAGATCCGGGTCAGCCCTGACCTCAAGGAGAACACGACAAGCGCTGACATAAGGGCTGCGGTCTTGATTAGGCTACAGCAGATCGACCTTGATTGGGACCACGCTTGGCGTCAGTATGAGCACGAGGTCAAGAAGAGAGCGACGAGAGGAAAGCCATAGGCCTCGGGTTGCCCAAGAAGTTTCTTATGCCTCGACTTCGTTCAACGCGATATGGCAAAGCAAGTCCATGCAGCGCACATTCTGGTTAAGAACGAGGACAAGGCAAGGGATCTTCTGACAAAGATAAACTCCGGGGAGAACTTCGGTGACCTGGCCAAGAAGCATTCTGATTGCCCATCAGGCAAGAAGGGCGGCGACCTCGGATGGTTCGGCCGTGGGCAGATGGTCAAGGAATTCGACGAAGCGTGCTTCTGCAGCGAGAAGGGCGCGATCGTCGGACCCGTAAAGACGCAATTCGGGTATCACCTGATCAAGATAGTCGATCAGCGGTAGAGAACGGGCGTGTGTCAGCCGAGCTTGAGTGCTGCTGTTCCGAAGAGATTGCTGAGATCCGGTTCGTATTTGTCCTTCCATCTGACCATCAGCAGGAGTCCCCAAAAGAGGCCGATTCATCCCCTGAATGTGCAGTTGAAGACGTCTCCCGGAACCGGTTCGTAGGCAACTCTCACAGAATAGATATGACTGGTTGGGAACTCGTCTGGACCAGTCGTGCGCAGCGTGAATCTGTCTCCTCTGTTCACCCATCCGTTGCCATCTAGATCTGTGATATTGCAGCGGATGGTAATGTTGCCAAGACTCAAAGCTGCGAGTGGTTCGGTACAAGCCGACCCGGTCCCGAGCGCCATTTCTTCCGGTGTCCATTTGACCGTCCGGTTTCCGTCGCTCAACTCGATGCTGATTTCGTCCCAAGGCACGCCGATGGAAGAGTAGCTGAGATTGTGCCCCGTGTGCATCGGTCCGAACGTGAGACTCCGTCCATCCTGGAGAATCGATGCGGTCATGTTGCTGACTGGGACGACTTCGGGCCAGAAATTAGCACGACAAATCTCTGTACCCATCGGCTTGTAGAGCACTGTCATCGTGTATGATGTTGAATTCGAGAGATGTGTAGCGCCGATAGAGGTCAATTCTGTCATATCTGACACATCGAATCGTCCGTTGCCTTCCCGATCCGTCACGTTGCACGAGATCATGAGTGCCCCCAGAGGCCTTGTGGGCAGGGTGACATTCATGGCGTGCGTCGAGTTCAGTGAGCCAGAAGACACACTCCATGTCGCGTAGTTGTTACCGTCACTTAGGAGGATACTCACATCATCCCAAGGCACCTCCTTGTAAGATTCGAGGTACGCGAGTTCGCCTCTCATCTTGTCATGGAGAGTGGTTGTCAAGAGCCTACCTTGAACGGGCGTGTCCAGCATGCTCATCAGGCCCTTATGATTCATTATTATGTAGGCCTCTGTCCAACGGGAGGGGTCATAGATTTGCATCGGAAGCCTCTCCCGCCATTCCACGGAGAGCATGAAGGTGTAGGCTCCGCTTTCCATGCTGGGTCTGGGAAGTCCACTGATCGTGAAGTAGTCGCCTCTGTCCAGATAGTCGTCAGAGTTCGCGTCTGTGAAAGCGAGCGTGCCATTTGGCCCGAGGTTCTGCGTTAGGTTTGATATGTAGTCGGATTTGTTGTTATCTTTGTATGCCCCGAAGAAATCCATCAACTCGCGGGCCCAGCTAGCTCTACCAGTGAGCAGGGAGCAATTGGCGACTGAAAGCGGAATTGGCTCGTCAACGTAGTCTACTGAAACGTTCACTTTCCCGCTCGGCAGCTCATGTTTCGTCAGGAGCACTCCATTTACCGAATCGTATGAATTCGACATGATGTCTATCGAATTGAGTGACATTATGTTCGGGAAACTGATCTGAGGCGAGTAGACGTGTCTCTCATCGTTGCATACGCTCCATTCAAAGCTGACTTTAGCCGTGATCCTGTTTCCAATCTCGTGCGGGAATCCTCCCCAGAATACTAGATTGAAATCTTCGAAGCCATCGAGTTCGGCGAGATAGATGTCCCCCTGGTTCGTGTGCTCGATCGTGATGTTCGTAATCTTCCCTTCAACCGTCACCGTCTTCCCTGCTAAGGAATGTTTGAACCCCGGGTTCGACGGGGTGGTATCGTTGATGACCGCGGCAGCAACGTCTCTGATTGTCCAGTTCCTGAAGAACACGAACCAAACGGTGAAGCTGGATGCAGCCACCATGATCAATACCAAAACGACTGCGATGAGCTTCCTCGAGATCGGCGGCTTCTGCCCCAGCCCTGATTTCGGATTTTCCTCCGCTATCCCACCTCCCTTTTCCGATATGACCATGGCTGGTAATCATCTTTGCTGAAGTGTGTGGCCTTGGTGACGGAATTGGTGGGCCCAACCGGATTTGAACCGGTGATCTACGCCGTGTAAGGGCGTTGTCATAACCACTAGACCATGGGCCCGTGCGGAGTCCAACGCTCTACCTCGTTTTTAATGATTGCCGGGCGTTTGAGGACTTTGCAGTCTCAGAGAACCCTTTCACGAACGCTGCCAGATTCTCTCCCTGCTTCGACTGGATGTTCATCTTGATGGCCTTCTCGAAATGGTCCCGTTGCAGACCCGTTATTCCTGTCCCTGCCAGGGCGCCGACCATCACGACGTTCGAGGACATCCTGACGCCCACTTCTTCGGCCAACTTCAGCGCGTCTATCGCAACGAAATCCTTCGCGGACTGCATGACGATTACCTGAACATCCTCCAGGGTTGGGTACTTGAGCTTCTGGCTCGAGACGCTCAGCGGAACGATCCTCTCCGTCGACGAGATGACCACCGTCCTCTTGGATGCGTTGCACGCCGCTCGGGCTGTCTCAAGCAGCTCGAACGAGAGGATGACATCAACCTTGCCAGCAGGTATCAACGGACTGTGCATATCGCCTATCCGGGCGGTGCACACGACGGAGCCCCCTCTCTGAGCCATCCCGTGGGTCTCGCTCAGGAGCACGTTCTTCCCTGCAATGAGCGCAGCGTCGCCGATGATTCTCGAGGCCGTGATGATTCCTTGCCCCCCCACTCCGACCAGGTAGATGTCGGGCATCACTTCCCCTCCTTGATGGCCTTCGAGGGGCATACCTGGGTGCAGACCCCGCAGCCTGCGCACAATGTCTCGTCGATGCTCTGGACCTTATCAATGCTGGATATGGCAGGGCACTGGAACTTGTCCACGCATGTCCTGCACTTGTTGCAGGTCTCTTGATCGATGTGAGGCTTCTTGGCCAGGACGCCAGTCTTGTCCTTCCTTGCGAGAAGGATACACTCTCTCCGGGCGATTATGACGGAGACCCCTTCTTGAGTCACGGCCTCCTTGACGGTCTCCGTCGTCGTCTTGATGTCGTACGGGTCCACGATCCTCAGCCACTTGACCCCGCACCCTCTCACGATGTCCTCGATCGAGACCGCGGTGATCTCGCAGCACGAGGGTCCGACGGCGCTCCCAGGATGGGGCTGATGTCCCGTCATGGCCGTCGTGCGGTTGTCCAGGATCATGAGGAGGAACTTGTGTCCGTGGTGTACCGCGTTTATCAGGCCGGGAATTCCAGCATGGAAGAAGGTCGAATCGCCGATGAAGGCTATCACCGGGACGTCGTTCACCATCGCGAGCCCTCCGGCGGTGCCGACGCTGGATCCCATGCAGATTAGCAGGTCCGCTGTCCTGTATGGAGGGGCGACCCCGAGCGTGTAGCATCCGATGTCCGATGCGAATATCGCCTTCTTGCCAACGGCCTTGATGACGGCGAAGTAGGTTGCTCCATGAGGACACCCTGCGCACAGAACGGGCGGTCGTCCTGGTAGGCCGCCTGGGACCACCGGTACATTCGTCGCATCACTCTTGATGCCGAACGCTTTCTGGATGGCAGCTTCAACGATGTCCTGGTCGAACTCATGTGCACGCGGGAGGGCGCCATCCGATTTTCCGATTATCCTGGTCTTCAGGATTTGTCGCTGGGCTAGCGCACGGACGGCATTCTCCAGAATGGGCTCGAGCTCCTCCACAACGAGCACGACATCATGGCTACTCAGGAATTCTCCGACCAACTTGGACGGCAGCGGATGCGAGAAGCCTAGCTTGAGAATATCCACATCGATGCCAAGCGATTGAACGGAATCCATCGCGTAGTTGGATCCTGCCGATGAAGTTATGATTCCTCGTTTTCCACTCTTTCCGTTTCGGTGCATCTCATTGAACTTTGAGATTTCGGCCAGACTCTCCGCTTGCTTCAGCTTCTCGAGCAGGACCAGATGGCGCTCCCGTGCGACCGCTGGCATGGTGACGAATCTGCCCGGGTCCTTCACGAAGTCCTTCTTCTTAGGGCCCTTGACGATCTCCCCCACAGTTACCGGTCCCCGCACATGTGACACACGGGTCGTTGTCCTCACGATCACTGGAAGCTCGAGCTTCTCTGAGATCTCGAACGCCTTCTTCGTCATCTCGTAGCATTCCTGGGGGTTCGACGGTTCAAGAAGCGGAAGTCCGGCCAATAGAGCATAGTACCTGTTGTCCTGCTCGTTCTGGCTCGAGTGACAGGAAGGGTCGTCGGCGGTCACCAGGACGAAGCCGCCCCTCGTACCTGTGTAAGCGAATGTGATCAGGGCATCCGCCGCGACGTTGACCCCGACGTGCTTCATGCTCACGAGAGCCCTCACGCCGGAGGTCGCGGCACCTATTGCGAACTCGGTTGCGACCATCTCGTTCGTGGAGTACTCGAAGTAGATCCCGGCGTCCTTCGCCACGCGCGCGAGCGCATCACCTATCTCTGATGCGGGCGTCCCGGGATATGTCGTGGCGACAGAGACACCGGCCTCGAGGGCAGCGCGCGCAATGGCCTCATTGCCGAGCAGGAGCACCTTTGAACCGGGGGTCGCTTCCAGAATGCGTTCCATTGTCTCGAAGTGATTGGACCCATAGTGGAAATACCTTTTCCAGCTATCGCCAGGAATGCCCTTTGTCCGGTTTCCAACCAGCGTTCTGGTACGCATTGGCTGCTCGCGAGCGATTCGGCATTTTCATATAGCCTCACCAAGTTCGAGTCCCTGTGACGGGAAGGACTGCCTCAGAGAAGATCCTTGGACGAGCCTCTAGGCGTCCCGATGCAAGAGCAGGGGACGTCGTTGATGCCAGCCCCGATCTTGCGATGTCTCACGAGAGCACCTTCCTCATTGGCAAATCATTCTCATCCTTCGCACTTGCATATCCGTGGGACCCAAGCAAGATAGTCATCATCTTGGACCACAGGACCCCGGCGAACACAGCGACGACAGCGTCTGTCCATGCGCGTATCCGCGCGCTCGTCAGGGAGTACGGCATCGAGAATTTCTTCGACTCCGGAGAAGGCATTTGCCACCAGATCCTAGTCGAGGAGAGGCTGGTCAGACCGGGCCAACTCGTGCTCGGCACGGATTCGCACACCACGACAGCAGGAGCTGTCGGGGCGTTCGCAACGGGGATAGGAGCCACGGAGATGGCTGGCGTGTGGGCGACCGGGAGTCTTTGGCTGAGAGTCCCGAGGACCATCCAGATCGAGCTTTCCGGTCGCCTTCCACCGGGATCTTACCCGAAGGATGTCGCGCTCGACCTGACGCGAAGATTGGGTCCTTCAGGTGCCGATTACAGATGCCTGCAGTTCACTGGAGATGCGGTGCACTCCATGACGATGTCGAGCAGGATGGTTCTGACCAACATGGCCATGGAAGCGGGTGCGAAAGCGGGGATGGTCGAGCCGGATGCGGTAACGGCCGATTGGTACAAGGGGCACGAGGCTTCCTTCGATGTTGTTCTGTCCGATGGCGATGCCAACTACGAGAACAAGCTCAGGGTGGGTATCTCGTGGCTTCCACCTATGGTCTCGGGTCCTCACAGGATCGAGGACGCCAAGAGCGTCGACAAGTTGGAGGGCATAAGGATCGACCAGGCCTTCATAGGTACATGCACCAACGGTCGTCTGGAGGATCTCCTTGCGGCCGCAAGGGTTCTCAAGGGCAGGAAGGTGCATGAAGGTTGCAGGCTCATCGTGGCTCCAGCCTCGCGAAAGGTGCTGATAGAAGCGATCAGCAAGGAAGCGGTTCAGACAATCATAGCAGCCGGTGGGACCATCCTCCCGCCTGGCTGCGGCCCGTGCCTCGGCTCGCACGAAGGCGTTCTCGGAGCGGGCGAGGTCTGCATCTCGTCGAGCAACAGGAACTTCCGGGGGAGGATGGGTTCCGATGAAGCCGAGATATATCTTGCCAGCCCGGCCACGGTAGCGGCCAGTGCCGTCGAGGGCAAGATAACCGACCCGAGGAAGCTGCTCGCATGAGTGGTCGCGGAAGGGTCTGGAAGTTCGGGGACGACGTGAACACTGACCTGATAATCTCAGGCAAGCACCTCGACAACTACGACCCCGCCCACCTGGCCTCTCATGCAATGGAGGGGGCGAACCGGAATTTCGCCTCACGGGTCCGCCAAGGGGACGTCATCATCGCCGGCGCGAACTTCGGGTGCGGCTCGAGTAGGGAGCAGGCCGTGATGGCGCTCAAGCACAGCGGCATTGAGGCGGTCATTGCGAGATCCTTCGCGCGGATTTTCTACCGGAACGCGGTCAATCTCGGGTTGACCGTCGTGGTGTCCTCGAACGCACTTGACATCTTCCACGATGGCGAATCGGTTTCGCTCGACCTTCCAGGTCATCGTCTCGTGTCGAGCACAGGCGATCGCTCGGCCGACCTAGAGCCTGTGCCAGCTCACGTGAAGATGATCCTGGACGAGGGTGGCCTCGTACCCTATATCAAGAAGAGGCTCAGAGACAAGGATATCGCCGTCAGAGCCGAAAGGAACGCGTGACACGGGCGCGTTGACCCTAATGGGCCACGCCCCGATAGCACCGCAGACCCTCCATAATCATATAATACGCCCGGCCAATCCCTGTTCCAGGGCCCGTGGGGTAGCTAGGACATCCTATTGGCCTTCGAAGCCGAAGACCCGGGTTCGAATCCCGGCGGGCCCGCTTTCAAATCATCCAGCTCTCGCTAGGGAAGGATCCATTTCTCGTTGACGCAATCCGCTTCTGACAACAATGCGGAACAAGAAAGGGTTTGAAACCGGGTCGACCCCAACTTATTGACGAGATCTCCCGGCTCGACACATTTCTCGTTCGTCAAGGCACGTAAGTTATTGTCCCGCCAGGTCCGGCTGTGACCCAGCACCAGTACGCCTGTCCCGGCGCCAGTGGGAAGTTGTTGAGCGCCGGCACCGCGGAGATCCAAGAAACGTACTTCGAAGTGGCTGCGTCGTAATACGCTACCATCGCGATGGCGCCTGAGCCCGAGTACATCGTGGTGACGTCCTCCGCGTGCCAAGTCGCCTTCATGGACTCGAGACCGAGTGCTATCCAACCGCCCGCCGTTGGGACCGTGAACGTGTAGGTCTGCGCGGTCGTTGGGATGATTCCAGAGAGTGGGAGCGTCTTCGCGACAGGTACCCAGACCCAATATCCGACGTTCTGGGCTATGGCGAAATTAGCTGACGGCGGAGAAATGCCCACTATGTATGTATGGTAGGACTGAATAATCGAGTTCCATGAAGCAACCACGTTGCCCGCCACCAGGCCGAGCGTGCTCGCCTTGTATCCGTAACCGGCAAGAGGCACTGATATGAAGTTCCAGCCAGCCACTAGGGTTAGGCCGAACGGACCAACCATCACCGGGAGGCTGCTGAGCACATCGAGGCTGTTGTTCCTGTCGGTCGCAGTTATGGTCTTGGCACCATTCGCCGTGAACGTCATCGTCGTGCTCACAACGCCATTGCTTCCGGGCCCGAACCACAGCGAGGTGGCTCCAAGTGTCGTGCCCGTGGTCGCCGTCAGGTCGATCGTGCCGTTCCAATTTGTCACAGTGGCGCCGGTCACGTTTTTCGCGGTCAACGTCAGGTGGTATGCCTGTCCTGTGACGTATGGTCCAGGTTCCTGGATTGCCATCGCGTAGTCGCTGACGCGCATGACGTCGAACTGGAAGCTCGGCGACCCAGTCGCGTTCAACAGTGGGAACGCCGTGTTGGGGTTCCTCGGGAAGCTCGTCGGACCGGTAATGGTCAAGGTCTTGGTGGCGTGGTTGTAGTATGTGCTGCTCCTCAGACTAGCGGGATACAGGTTCCCCAAGCCGAGCTCACCCCACACCGTGTGGCTCTGCAGCTCCACCTTTTTGGCTTCAGTAAGTGTGTCCTGCATTCCAGTACCGGCATACGGCATGTAGCCCAGTACGCCCTTGCTCGATGCGGGGAGCTTGACCGTGAGCTTTTCCCCGGCCAAGAGATTCCAGTTCATCGGTGGGTACCAGTATGCCACACCATGTCCATAGGTCAGTGTTCCCGGGGTCCATGACATGTATGTCGGCTTGACCGTGGTGGTCGCCATGTATGGATTGTATCTGGAGTTCCACTTCCCGTCTGTGTTCACGTGAAGGCCATTGTTCGGCGCGTAGTCGATGTGGGCCACTTCCATCTGCCATGCAGGGCAGTAGAACCCCGGATCCTTCCAGGCCATCATGTTGTAGACTGAGACGCACCGCGAGAATACGTCGGCGCCGGTTGGACCGACTGTTCCGTTCAGGTACCAGTCCTCGAGCGACGTGACAAGAGACGACATCAGACCTATGCGGTCCAGGTACCTGTTCATGAGGTACTCGAGCCCCCACCCGATCGAGTACATCCTGAGGACGAGCTTCGACGCCGTGGAGCTCGGGTCCACGGATAGGAACACCTTGAGAGGCGAGTAGTCGATTGAGAAGTCATACGAACAATAGGTGTCGTTGAACCCAGTGTTGCTTCCATCGCTGGTCCAGTATTCCGCCAGCGATCTGTTCATCTTGCCCAGATTGGCCCCCGTGTTGTTGGCGTTGAATTGTGTCCTGAGGTCCGCGCTCCCGGTCAGACCGAGGAATTTCTTCGCGGCCGCCATGTTGAAGTCCGCCTTTCCTTGGAGCTCGATGTACCAGCCGTCGTTTGCGTTCGCACCTTGGAAGTTGAATTGGCTCGGCGTCGCGCCGTAGTACGTGCGGGCGTAACCCGTGCCGGTCGATGCGGCGTCCAGGTCAGCCTGGGTACAGTAGGTCATGTAGTAGGAGAAGTTCATCCAACCGCCATTCAGTCCCAGGCCGGTCGTCCATGGGCTGTACAGGATAGGGAGGAAAGTTGCCTCCATGTCCGGGCCCGTGCCGATTTTGGTGAGATTCCTCGCATCGATGGTCGTTCTGTAGAATGTGTACAATCCGTACTTCATCGTGGGTATTGATACCCCTGCTCCGGGCACCTCTGCGCTGTACGGGTTGTACCCTATGACGTACGGGTACACGGTTCGCACGTACATATCACCCATCGTTGCAAACCTTGTTCCCCACCAGCTGCTCATGCCCGGAATGGCCCCCTGCCAGCTATGGGTGGGGTCGCTTTGCTTCTGGTACGATTCGAACATGTTCGATATCGTGTACGTGACCTCTCTCGGACCCCCGAGCGATATGCTCGCTTGGTTCTCCTGAGGATCAATGGGAGCCGCCTGGGTGTGCCTCGGTGCCAATGCCGGTGCCAGCATCACGAATCCTGCAGCCACCATGATAACCACCACGGTGAAGGCCATGAACTTCTTCCATGGCTCGCCCGAAGTACCTCTCAGAGCGATCTTGCGCCCCGTCGTGTCTGAATCCGTGGGCGGAAGATCCACATGTGCTAAGCCACCCACTGCACCATCATTTGAAAACTGTTCGTTGCGCGCCATTCATTCCCCCTATTAGGGATGTCAGTTGCGCTATATCAACTGCGTTTCTCCATGACGGACGCCAACTACGCCGAAAAGTGTTCATTCGTCCTACTTTCAATTCATTCAGCTTTCGCTGGGAAAGTGTCCATCTCTCGTTGACTCGATCTCGTAGCTGATAGAAATATGGAATAAGAAAGGGTTTGGATCCGGGCCGACCCCCTCTCCCATGAGGGAATCTCCCGGCTCGACGCGTTACGGGTTCTTCACGGCACGTACGATACTGTACCGCCTGGGCTCGTAGTTACCCAGCACCAGTACGCCTGTCCCGGAGTCAGCAGGAAGTTGTTCAGGTTCGGCACCGTGGAGATCCACGAAACGTACTTCCCAGTGGCAGCGTTGAAGTATGCCACCATCGTGATGGCGCCTGAGCCCGAGTACATCGTGGGGACGTCCTTCGCGTGCATGGTCGTTTTCATGGACTCGAAGCCGAGTGCTATCCAGCCGCCCGTCGCTGGGACCGTGAACGCATAGCTCTGCGTGGTTGTCGGGATGACTCCGTTTATGGTGAGCGTCTTCGCAGCTGCTACCCAGACCCAGTATCCAACGTTCGGCGCGATGGCGAAGTCCATCACCGGCGGAGAGACACCCTTGATGTACGTTTTGTCGTACCTCTGTGTCGCCGGGGCCCATGAAGAGATCATGTCACCAGTCGCCAGACCGATCGTGCTCGCCTTGTATCCTTGACCCACCAGGGGGAATGCCACGAAGTTCCAGCCGACCGCCAGGTTCAGGCTGAACGGACCCACCATCATCGGGACACTGTGGAACACATCGAGGCTGTTGTTCCTGTCGGTCGCAGTTATGGTCTTGGCACCATTCGCCGTGAACGTCACCGTCGTGCTTACAACGCCGTTGCTTCCGGGCCCAAACCATAGCGAGGTCGCTCCAAGCGTCGAGCCCGTGGTCGCCGTCAGGTCGATCGTGCCGTTCCAGTCTGTCACAGTCGCACCGGACACGTTCTTCGCGGTCAACGTCAGGTGGTATGTCTGTCCCGTGACGTATGGTCCCGCTTCCTGGATCGCCATCGTGTAGTCGCTGACTCGCATGACGTCGAACTGGAAGTTCGGCGATCCGGTCGCGTTCAGCAGTGGGAACGCCGTGTTAGGGTTCCTCGGGAAGCTCGTCGGACCGGTTATGGTCAAGGTCTTGGTGGCGTGGTTGTAGTTCGTGCTGCTCCTCAGGCTCGCGGGATAGAGTGTTCCTAGGCCAATCTCGCCCCACACAGTATGGCTCTGAAGCTCATCCATCTTGCCCGCTGTGAGTGTGTCCTGAGTACCAGTGCCGGCATATGGCATATAACCTAGGACGCCCTCGTTCGCAGGTGGGAGCTTGACATTGAGCGTCTCCCCAGTCGCTAGGTTCCAGTTCATCGGTGGGTACCAGTATGCCACGCCCGTTCCGTAGGTCAGTGTTCCCGGGCTCCATGCCATGTAGGTCGGTTTGATCGACTTCGTTGGCATGTATGGGTTGTATCTCGAGAGCCACTTCCCGCCAGTCCCCAAGTGCGAGCCTGTGTTAGGCGTGTAGTCCATGTGGGCCACCTCCATTTGCCACGAAGGGCTGTAGAACCCAGGGTCCTTCCAGGCCATCAGGTTGTAGACAGAGACGTACCTCGAGTATATGTCGGCGCCAGCTGGCCCGACTGTTCCGTTCAGGTACCAGTCCTCGGGTGATGTGACAAGAGACGACATCAGGCCAACGCGGTCCAAATACCTGTTCATGAGGTACTCGATTCCCCAGCATATCGTGTACATCCTGAGGACGAGCTTCGTCGCGGTGGAGCTTGGATCCACAGACAGGCACACGGTGAACGGATAGAGGTCGAGCGAGAAGTCATATGAGGCGTAGGTGTCGTTGAACCCAGTGTTGCTACCGTCGCGGACCAAGAAATTGGCCAATGTAGCGTTCATCTTGCCTAGGTTCGCGCCCGTGTTGTTGGCGTTGAATTGGGTCCTGAGGTCCGCGCTCCCGGTCAAGCCCAGGAACTTCTTCGCTGCCGCCATGTTGAAGTCCGCCTTTCCTTGGAACTCGATATACCAGCCGTCGTCCCCATTAGCACCCTGGAAGTTGAACTCGTTTGGCGACACGCCATAGTAGGAGTTGGCCCAACTAGTCCCGCTCGTGATGGCAGTCTCCTCCGCCGCTGTGGTGTAGGTCAGGTAATAGGAGAAGTTCATCCAGCCGCCGGCTAGTCCCAGTCCGGTCGTCCACGATGGGTACAATATTGGGAAGAAGACTGCCTCCTTGCCCGGGCCCGTACCGATATTGGTGAGGCTCTTTGCATCTATGGTCGTCCTGTAGAATGTGTACAATCCGTACTTCATCAGGGGTATTGTCACACCTGCGCCTGGCACCTCAGAGGCGTAGGGGTTGTATCCTATGACGTAGGGGAACGCGCTCCGCACGACCACATCACCATACGTGACCTGTCTTGCGGGCCACCAGCTGTTTACGCCTGGAGCGGCTCCCTGCCAGCTATGGGTGGAATCGTTCTGCTTCTGGTACGATTCGAACATGCTCGATATCGTATAGGTGACCTGCCTAGTTCCCCCAATCGATATGCTCGCTTGGTTCTCCTGAGGATCACTGGGAACAGCCTTGGCGTGCCTCGGTGCCAAAGTCGGTGCCAGTATCACGAATCCTGCAGCCACCATGATCAACACCACGGTGAAGGCCATGAACTTCTTCCACGGCTCGCCCGACGAAGCTGATTTCGCGGGCGGAATATCCACATGTCCTGAGCCACGCGCTACATCATCTTGAGAAAACTGTGCGTTGCGCACTAAACTTTCCCCCCGTCAGGCATCTCACTTATCATATATCAACTGTTCTTCTTCTAGAATGATACTGACTACGCCGAAAAGTGTTCATTCTCTTTTATATGCGGCCTCGTCCCCGTCATTCTCAGGCGCACCGATTTCGGGCGGCCCTCGTCGGTTGACACTATCGGAGGCGTTCCGTTCGAGCCCCCCCGAGATGCGATCTCGAAATGCTGATCAGGGATGCGGTAATCTCCTCCTCAGACCTTCTCACAGCTGGGCGCAGGAGATGATGGTTGAACCCGCATGCTCTCGTCAAGATGCATGTTGACGGAATCGAACTGATGGTCATCAGGGCATGTACGAGATTGTCCCACTCGCAGTAGCCCAGAACCAGAACCCCAGTCCAGGGACCAGGACAAAGTTGTTCAGCGTCGGCACCCCGGAGATCCAGGCGGTGTACTTCTGAGTGACCGTGTTGTAGTACGCTGCCATTACGATGGACCCTGGACCAGAATACATCGCGGGGATGTCGCTTGCGTGCCTGGTCTTTAGCCCCAAGAGGCCCAACGAGACCCAGCCGCCGCCAGACGGGACGGTGAACGAAAAGGTCTGCATGGTCGTCGGGACGGTTCCATAGAGGTGGAGCGTCTTCGCGACAGGTACCCAGACCCAGTAGGCTGCGCTCGGGGCGATGTGGAAGTCCATAACAGGCGGAGAGATGCCCTTTATGTAGGTATGGTCGTAGGATTGGGTGGTCGAGTTCCATGAAGAAATCACGTCACCAGTCGCCAGGCCGAGCGTGCTCGCCTTGTATCCGTAACCGGCAAGAGGCACTGATATGAAGTTCCAGCCGGCCACGAGGTAGAGGTTGAACGCGATCGAGGCCGTTGCCGAGCTCGTCACGTTGTGTCCCGTGAGACCGGTCAGGTCGTCGACGTATACCGTGAAGGTGTACATCCCTGCCTTCGCGTATGTGTGGGTCGTGGTTCTCGACACCACCAGCGGGCTGCCGTCCCCGAAGTCCCACGTGTACCTCAGTGTGTCCCCGTCCACGTCGGTTGCCGTGGCCGAGAAGGACACGGAGGCGCCCGCGTTGGCCTGCTTGGCCGTCTGCGGGGTCACAACCGGCGGGCTGTTTAGAGTCACGGTGATCAACACGTTGCTCGACCTCGTGGTGGACAGACCATCCGATGCGGTCATGTACGCCGTCATCGTACCCGCGGCCGCGTAGGCGTGCGTGGTCTGGTTGATCACGATCTGGTTCGGATTCGTGGGACCGTTGGCAGCCATAGTGTAGGTCCCGTCGCCGAAGGTGTAGTTGAAGTACATCGCGTCACCACCGGGGTCCTGAGCGGATCCCGTGAAGGTCACGACCTGTCCGGCCCAGACCGAGAGCGGGGTCGCAGAGAGCGTCACACCGAACGGCGGCGTCGGTGGGCCATTGATCACATTGACTGCTTCCGTTGCGCTCACGTTGTGGCCCGTCAGTCCCGTGCGATCGTCAGCATACAGGACCAGGGTCTTCGCGCCCTGCGTCGCATACGAGTGCGTTGCGGAAGGCGTCGTAGTCACCAAAGTGTTCCCGTCGCCCCAAACCCATGTGAACCTCATTGGGTCGCCGTCCTGGTCTGATGCAGAGGCCGTGAAAGTCGTCAGCGTGTGTATTAGGACAGTCTTGGCGCTCGGGAGTGACAGCTGCGGCGCTTGGTTGAGCGCCACAGACACCAACTTCGTCGCCACCTGCGGCGGGGCTCCTGGTATGTTGTCGGTTATGGTCAACTTCACCGTATACGGGCCGTTGCCGACCGAAGTGAACTGGTGAGTCACTACTGGACCGGTGGCCCCGAAGGTGTCCCCGAAGTCCCAATAGTAGTAGATAGGGTCACCCTCCGGGTCGGCCGCCTGCCCGGTGAAGGTGACCACGGTAGCGGTGTTGATCCCCGTCGAAGGGCTCATGATTATCGGTGGATTGCCGAACACAGGTGGCAGGTTGTTGCTAACAACAACTACCGTCGTCTGGTTCCATCCTATGAACCCGTCGGCCGTCCCCTGTTCCTGAGCAGCTAGGTAGGCCGTGAAGTATCCAGGTGTGGAGTATGTGTGCGACATGCTCGCGCTCGCCTGCCACCCCGATACCGATCCATCTCCCCAGTACCATTGATACTTCAGCGTGGACGAATCGTCGACAGCCGAGCCCGATAGAGAAAACGACGTGCCTTCGAATCCGATGACGCTCGAATAAACCGTCGTCACGGTGGGGGCGTGGTTGTCAGTCGGAGACAATTGCATGTAGAGCCATGGATATCCCTGGTCCGGCATCAGCGCCCAGTGCGCGGCCCAGTCACCGTAGCTCGACCCATTCCAGTAGTAGGTGTTCGCGGCATAGAGGGACTTGGCGTACGCGATGAGCTGGTCGTTGTGGTCCTCGTAGAGCATCGCTTGCATCTGATTCGTCAGCTGGCGGCGGGTCGTCGGGTCGGTCGCGACGAGCGACGCGTTGTACAGCGCGTCATAGGTCGCGTTGCTCCAATAGGAGCCGCTCCACCAACCGATTTCCATCGTCGTGTCCACCAACAGGCAGTCCGTGCTCGGGTCAGAGGTCGGTGTGAACACCCAGTCCCACAGCCATGTATCATAGTCGCCCGCGTACCAGAGCGAGTTCGCCACGCACACACAGATTATAGTGACGTTCAGCTGGACGCCGCCGAGTGCGGCCCACTGGGCGAGCAGATTGCTGCCAGCTGCCCACTCCGCGGCCGTGTTAAGACTCATCAAGCGGAAGGAGAGTGGTTGATAGACCGTGTTATTCGTAGCTCCCTTCTTATACAGAGGAGCGGGTCCGTTTGGATTGTATGCGCCGGTCGAGTCGTAGGCCCAGCCAGCGTTGTTCAACAGGGTCCTTGCAGCAGTCGGGTTGAACTGTACGGGGTTCGGACAGGTGTAGTGCCACGGGTTGCAGTCTGGCACGAGCGAATCCGCAACGGAGCCGAATCCCCTGAGGACTTGGTCGATGAATGCCTGCTTGTCCACGCACATGGCCATCGCGAGCTTGACGGTCGGGTCAAGCAGGAGCGGGTTGCTCGTCCCGCCCTTCCTCATCAGCCCCGCGTTCTCATACAAGATGCGTCGGGCGGGGTCAAGTTGGTTGAGCTGATACTCGTAGACGAAACCCGTGCTCTGAGCCCATCCGATAACTCCGGGGGTTGTGGCGTCGACCAGATGTGCAATGAACTGGTCCGTAGCGACATTGAGATAGGTATCTATCAGGGGAGGGCTCGCCGTCAGATCAGCCCAGGCTGTGTCAGCGCTGACTTCGTTCTTGAACTGAAGCGTGTCGATGTGAATCTGCCAACCCCTGTTTGCCTCCTGGAACCACTGCGGATTCCGTTTCAGGATGCCCACGGTAGCCGGCAACCCCGTCGAGCCGTAGTAGAACGGTCCGGACCCTATGGGCGGGAGGTTTGCATAAGTCAGAGGTGTCCTCCCCACCAGATGGCCCCAGATGTACTCGGGCACGATTGGGATCTTTGCCAATGCGCCAATAAACGGAGCATAGGGGGTCTTCGTTTTGACATACAGATCCCACTGGTCAGTCCCGGTCCACATCTTGGCAATGACGCCCGCGCCGGCGATTCGGAGGTAGGATGAAAGGTGGTTGCCGGTATCGTTGTTCACTTCCCAGAGGGTCCACATGAGATCCGTGGCTGTGACCTGGTGGGCCGTCGACAGAGGCGATGCAGGATCAATGAAGTGAGCGTTCTGAGCCAACTTGAAGTTCCAGGTGAGACTATCCGGCGCGAGACTCCACGATGTAGCCAGGTCACCAATGAGGTTGGCATTCACGTCATAGGTCAGTAGCGTGCTGTAACAAGGGGATATGGTCTCGTACTCCGCGGACATTGTGGACACGAACGGATTCAAAGTCGCTACGCTTGTCATGTAATCAACTGCGCCGACGTTGAACGTCCGGGACCCGTTCGCGAGGTTCTCCGCACCTCTCTTCTCGTTATTCCCGAATGACGATTGCATCGATGACAGAACCGTCAGAACCATGACGAGCGCCACTGAGGCACACAGCACAGCCCTGAGTCGATGATTCGCAGGCTCACCCACACTCGTTCCTCCCAGTTCTCCTGTTCCGTTCAGGAACAGAGATGGACGAGAATTGAACGACTGTACGCTATAAATCGATTTCGTGTAGGACACTCAACATTGCGAGCTGGACATGCGTTGCTGTCATTCACCCGACGGCCCCATGGGTTCGCTCGTTTGTTCGTGCCTTCAGAATAAATACGGACGATACCCGGTCGAGAATGAATCTCGCGACAAATCGAGGTATCACTGTAGTGTGATGGTCCCAGCTATGCGGAGCTTCGATCCCTCAAGATATGTGACCACGGCCTTCGAGCCTGGGATGTACACGAGGTCCTTCTGGAGAGAGAGCGTGAGCACGGGCGCTTTCCAGTCACTGCCTGCGTCCACGGATTCTATCCTGGCAGGCTCGAACTGCATCCAATGTCCGAGGTGCACGACCATACCCACGGCCAGGGGTTTCGTCCAGTACTTGACCAGCTCTGCGCGTCCGGTTATGTTCCTCCGGGAGATGATGGCTCCGTTATTCGTCAGGACGGTCCCACGGTCGAGTTCCTCGATCGAGACCCCCTTGAGCGCGAACCCGACCCGGTCCCCTTTGACTGCCCAATCGAAATCGTCATCGTGCTTCTGGATGGATCTTATCTCCGCCTGCTTGTCCGAAGGCAGGACCTTGACGGAATCGTGTTTTCTTATCGCCCCCTCGGCGACGCATCCCAGGACGACAGTCCCGACGCCCTTCACATCGAAGTAGTGGTCTACAGGCACAGAGCCTGCATGATTCTTCGCGTTCGGCTCCTCCGGGATCAACTTCCTGGCCTCAGAGAGTAGTGTCTCCCTCAGCGTGAGGGGATCATCGTCCACCACTGTGTATCCCTCCAGGGAGGTGCCCTTCGTAAAGGGGGCGATCTGCTCGGGCGCGATGTAGTTCCTGAGGACCAAGTACCCCTTCTTCACGCCCACGCAGTCGAGCATGATCACGGTCTCACCGAAAGCCGGGTTCAACTCGTCGACGACGACGATGGCGACGTCCGCGAGCGATGTCGAGTAGAATAGAGGGGCGAGTTTCTCGGGGTACTTCGTGGGCTCGACGAGGGAGACGGTCACCTCGCCCTGTTTCACGTCGTAGAAAGTGATGTCGGAAGCGGTCGACGACTTTCCGATCCCTTTTGCATACTCGGGAGCTCCCAGGACCGCGGCGTTCAGGTTCGGCATGCTAGCCCAGGTAGAGTTCGCGGGTAGAAATCCTTTGTGAGTCCATTGTTCAAGGCTTCCTCGTCTTCTTCTTGGGGACCTGGACGGCTTTGAAGCACTCAAGGCTCAGCTCGTAGGGCTTGGTCCCCGCGCTTCCCTCTCGAGGGCACTTGAGCCCCCTTAGCCTGCTCATGCAGAACACGTGTGTGGCGTATTCGTCACTGTCTTTGGCGCACTTCGTGGTGATCCAGCAGTTTGTCCCTGATAAGCGCATGGCCATTTTCCGCACCTAGGCCCAAGGTCCCTTGGGTGAGCGACATCCAGTGCTAGCTGCCTTAAGGCTGTGATGTCGAGAATCCGTCAGCTTGCCGCTAGGTCTGCCTTGTATGGGAGCATGAGGATGACATCCCTCTAATTCGACTCCTGGAGTGTCCCCTTCACGGAATCCTCGGCTCGTCCCACTTGAAGTACCTCTCGCAGGTCTCCGCTCCAAGCCGGACGCCGAAAAGCTCGTATCTCCTCGCGATCGCCAAGGATATGATGAAGGCCACCACGCTCGCCATCGCAACGATCGCCGCGAGTACAGGTACAAGGCTCATGGTCTTGGTGACATCGATGTGCAGGGTACTCCAGAAGGGATCCAGGATGCTGCCTCCCTGAGTGAGATGTGCGCCAAGGGACCCAGTAAGACCGACCATTCCGAATCCGGCGATCGCGAGCACAGTGTATAACATCGCCATCGCAGGACAGGTCCATAGCCCCCTTCCGAACCTCGTCCTGATGACCACGACTCCGATCCAGAAAGCGGTCGAGAAAGCCGTCAGCAGGATCTTGTTCTGGATGACCGGGTCGTTGAGGAGGACATCTGTCGGCCATGCGTACATTCCCGTGTAAGCAGAAAGTAGCAGCCCTATCAGGCCTGCGATTGCGGCGAAGTATCCCGTCGCCTCCGCGTACCCCCTTACCTGGATCGCCGCCTTCACGAGCTTCTTGGGCATACGATTCTTCAGGCGCACGGCAATCTGAGACAGTGCCACTACCATTATGGCTATGAACGCGAGAGTCAGCATGCCGCCGTGCAGTTCTGCAGTGAGCGCATGCAGAGCAGCCATCGAAACCATTTACTTCATCCCCCCTTCGACGTGTCTCCGGCGCACCATAAGCGCGACGACCATCAGGACTCCAATCCATGCAAGAATGGCCACGGTTCCTGCGGCCATTGTCCACACCCAAGCAAGCAGCCCGCTACTGGACCCCGCATTGTTGATGGTGATGGTTATCTCGTGATACCCGACCTTCCCGTTGACATCCACCGCTGTCACGTTCAGCGTGTGCACGCCATCTTTGTAGATGGTGGATTCGAGGGACCAAGTGAACGGCCCAGTGGTCTTGTTCGCGATCTCCACCCCGTCCAGCTTCAGTACGACATACCTGAGCGATGCGTTGCCCAGGACGGTCGTCTCGATGGGAACGACGCCTTTCACCTCGGCTCCAGTTGCTGGAGCAGTCACGAGCACGGTCGGGCCGGTAGTGCTTATGGTTCCGACAAGGAAACTGACGCCAGCTGAGTAGTCTGCTGCATAGGCAGCTCCGCCGCCGTGCATCATCCTTGCATAGAGTGTGTAGGAACCCATGACCAGGGGCGCGTCCAGCTGCCAACGCATTGATGTAGACCCCGAGTAGGTGGTGTTCTCATAGTAGTTGAAAGTGCCTCCGACTGGGTCCGATCTGATTACCCACCCATTCTCTGGTGCCGTCGGGTTGCTCGCCTGTACCGGGCTTGCCACCGACACGATCATCACGCCGAGGATGTTGACTGCCTGCCCTCCCGAAACGTTGACGATGACGTCCACTAGTCCGCCAGGTGCGACCTGGTGCGCGGAAGCCCACATTGTGATCGATGCAGTGCTCGGTTTGTTGTGGCAGGATCCTCCACAGTCGTACAGCTGGTTCGAGCTCGCGACACCGCCTGGTGTGGCCAAGAGCGACGGCGCGAGCGTGACGGTCACGATCGACAAGCAGATGAATGTCAGTAATGCAATTCTTCCTCTCGGATGCATGTCTTTCTTCCCCCAACTTCCCTCTGAAATCGGTGCTATTCCTGCGCGGCCCACCGAGTTGTTTGCACCGTTATTATCCTTTCTCCACACTCGACTTACACTTCGCACAGGACGGATTCGGGTCTGCCTCAGACCTTCCATTTCTGGCGGTGAGCCGATCCAACATATTCGCACATTGTCCGTACGCGCTTTACGGATGATGAGTCGTCAAGTATATAACGCTGTAATAGTTTTAGGTCTCAAGCCTCGGTATCCACCGGGGAAATGGTAAGGAGGGTTGAGCATAAGGACATGGAAAATCGCACTGGCATTTGGCCTGTGCGCTCTAGGTGTCTTGATTTTTATAATGCTCCAGTTGCCTAACAACCAAGCGGGCCCTCCGCCCACGACAGCTAGCTATGTGCCGAACGACACCTGTGCACGAATCGGCTGCCATGCTGACTTAAACGCCACCTTCAACCAGACACTGCACGCCAGTGCATATCTGAATGTGATTGGTGGAGCTACAAGGTGCATGCCGTGCCATGTGGTAGGGGCAGGAGGACATCCTGGCATATACCCCGCCACGGGGTTCAACGTCACGAGCAGAACGCCGAGCTACCTGACTAACGTGAGCTGTCAGGTGTGCCACGGACCAGGAAGCTTGCACGAGGTAGCATCGTCCGGCCAGAAGCTGCAGACGATCGGCCTCGTCTTGAACTCCAGCCTTTGCGGTTCATGCCACACTGGCACCGTTGGCGGGACTCACCACCCGACATACAACGAGTGGAACATGTCCGGCCACGCGGAAGTAGGACTTCCGGACTACATCAAGAACAATGTCCAGTGTGCCAACTGCCACGAATCATGGATGGCTATGAAGCTGATCGAAGGGGGATCCTTCAGGACGAGCTACAGGATCGGGAGCGAGGACGCGCCCCTGACCTGGGAGATTGGATGCCCGACATGCCATGATCCGCACAGCATGGGTCCCAGCGGATTCGCACAGCTCAGGGTCGACAGGACTGAGATATGCCAGAAATGCCACAATGCGTACGGGGCGACATACGCCAGTGAGCCCAGCGCGAAGCCACATCATCCAATGGCTGAGATGAGGAACAACACCGCAGGATTCGGCATTGACCGATCAACAACGAGCTACATGGTCGATGTGTCCTGCTTCAACTGCCATTTGGGATTTGAGAACGCGGGGCTGCCCAACCACACCTTCTTGCCCAACGCAACGGCCTGCCTGACGTGTCACAATGGGACAGGACAATTGCCCGACCTGACGAACGCAAGTCAGGCGCAGCAGGTGATCGATTCCGTTGCCACCAAGACGGACGGACAGCTCGCGATAAGCAAGCCGCTCCTGAACGATGCAATAGCAGCGATCAAGCAGATGGCAGGGAACAGGACTGGGGAAAACCTCAGCGACTGGATGACCCAGTACAAGATCGCCAGCTTCAACCTCGACTCCGTGGACCTGGACATGAGCCAGGGCAACCACAACCCGGGCCTGGCAGATGAGCTGTTGGTCGATTCGATGGCACGCTCGAACAGCACCATAGCGAACCTGACGCCGCCGGACAAGATCACCGGCATACAGGTGACAGATGATGGACACGGACAGATCACGGTGAGCTGGACTCCTAGCAATGCTTCGGACTTCTCGAAGTACAGGATATACGTCCTGAGCTCTTCGAAGGCGAACATCACCGACAGCGCATGGAGGCTGCAACTGGATGGCAAGTCGACCAGCACCGTTACCATAACGAATCTCAAGGCGGGCACATACTATGTGTACGTCACGGCCGTCGATAGCAACGGAAACGAGATCACGAACACGGTGAGCCCCCAATCGATCGCAATGAAGGCTGCTGGAGGACTGTCGACTGAAGCCTTGAGTCTGATCGCGGCAATGATCATCGTCATCGTAGTGGCGTCGGTCATCGGATTGCTCCTCATGCGGAGGAGACAGGAACCGAAGGCACCTGAGACGAAGGCAACTGAGACGAAAGCGTCTGAGACACCTAAGGAAAAGGAACAGTGAAACACTTTCCCTCTTTCTTTCATTTTTTCAATGTCCCTAGCTGTCGCCCCCCGCTCCTGGGTCTCGGCTCTATTCGCATGGCATTGAAAGGGATGATATACCGGCAGTTAGATTCTCAGGGTCTATCCAGGGGAGGCAATCGGTGATAGATGCCAGGACCGTGACAAAGCGATTCGGACGACGCACAGTCCTGGACGGCCTCGATCTGAAGATCGAGGATGGCGAGATTGTCGCCTTGATGGGACCCAATGGCGCGGGGAAGACCACCCTTCTGCGCCTTATGTCGACTCTCGCTGAGCCTACCCGGGGCGATGTGTTCCTTGACGGCAAGAGCGTTTACGACGATCCCGTGATGTCAAGGAAATCGATCGGGGTGGTGGGGCACTCGACCTACACGTACGACGACCTCACGGCACTCGAGAACCTCAGGTTCTTCTGGTCATTGTACGGCCTGCCTGGAAAGGACTTCGAAGCTGCGGGCAAGGCGCTCCTTCAGCGCGTGGGGCTGTCCCATCGTATGAACGACCGCGTCGCAGTATTCTCCAAGGGGATGCGCCAGAGGCTCGCGATAGCAAGGGCCATCCTCCATTCTCCCAAGGTGCTACTTCTCGACGAGCCCTTCTCCTCCCTGGACGAGAAGGGGAACGAGGTGCTCTCACAGATACTGACGGAGGAGAGATCGAGGGGTTGCTCCATTCTGATCGTGACGCATGATATCCAGAGGATATCATCGCTGGCCGATCGAGCCGAGGTGCTTGTCCATGGGAAGATCGAACGGTCATTCGACCGAGCGTCCATAACCAGGGGCGAGCTCGAAGCGGGCTACCGAGCCTCCTCCGAGGGAGGGATCGTGTGAGGGCCGCCCTGATTATCGCGGCGAAGGACCTGAAGGTCGAGCTCAGGTCAAAGGAGATGCTGAGTGCGATGTTCCTGTTCTCGCTCCTGATCGTCCTTGCTTTCAGGTTCGCGTTCTCAAACGCCGTGAGCTCCGGGGTGGTGGGACTCCCAGAGCTGGCAGCTTCCGCCCTTTGGATATGCTTCTCGTTCGCTGCGATTCTTGGGATGTACACTTCGTTCGCCAAGGAGAAGGACCGAGAGACGCTCGATGGCCTCTTGCTCGCGCCTGTGGACAGAAGCGAGTTGTATCTTGGAAAGGCGCTGTCCAGTCTTTTCGTCGTCTTCTTCGTCGACTTGTTGTCGATAGCTTTCTTCGGGTTGTTCTTCTCATTCGACTACAGCGGGCAGACGCTCGCGATCGTGGGGCTTGCCTTGCTCGGGAGCGTCACAATTGTCCTGGTCGGCACCCTCGTCGCAGCGATATCCGTCAACACCCGCGCTCGCGAGGTTTTGCTGCCCATCCTGCTGATCCCGTTGATCGCATTCAGCGTGATCGTGCCCTCCGTAACTGCCACCAAGAACGCGATGGCAGGGGGTATCGGCGACTCTGTTCAGCAGATCGAATCCGTTGCGGCCTTCGCCGCCATCTTCGCCGTGCTCGGATATCTGACGTTTGATTTCGTGCTTGAGGGATGACATGAGGATGGACAGGAAGAAGCTGGGAACGATTCTCTTGGTGGTCTCAGTCGTCTTGATCCTGATGACGGTCTATCTGGCAATCTTCTTCGCTCCTCTGCCCCAGACGGGCGTAAAGTCGGCAGGCGAGATCATGTCTTCGGTGGAAGGATCAAGGCTCCATGTCGCAGGATTCGTGTCCGCCGTCTACTACCGAAATCTGAATCACGGGATTGACGCGCCAGATCACGTGGTTTTCTCTATTGCAGATTTCCGCGATTACGGGCGATATCTTCAGGCAAATGCAACCAATCATCTAGACCAGCAATGGTGGACTGTGCGTCCGATAGACGTCGACTCACTCTCAGGGGGCTATGTTGTCGCAGGAACCAGCCCAGACATAGGATGGAGAATCACAGCCGGTACCAACCTGTCGGTGAATGGTTTTGTCACTGCTCATGAAATCGGCCCGAATTCCAACGTAACGGGCTTTTCTCTTGCGAGCTTCAGCGGGAATGATTTTGCGTTCGGCCAAGTGGGGAGCTTCGGGCTAATGACCGCCCCTGTCGCCCAGAAGATATTCTACTTCCACATGCCATCCGCATGGGCGTGCTATCTCTCGTTTGGGGTAACGCTGGTCGGAAGCGCCCTCTTTCTCAGGACCAGGGATCATAGGTATGACAGGGTGGCCTACTCTTCTGCAGAGATTGGGATAGTATTCGCCACAATCGCCATCACAACAGGACCAGTCTGGGCGAAGCAGGAGTGGGGGGTCTATTGGCGTTGGGACGACATGAAGCTCGTGACGACGTTCGTCCTGTGGCTCGTCTACATCGGCTATCTGTCGCTGAGAGCGGCGATTAGCGAGCCGAGCACGAAGGCGAGGGTGAGCGCGGTCTATGGGATCCTCAGCTTCGTCACCGTGCCAATGAGTTTCCTGTCATCGAGAGTGGCCCCGCTGATGCAATCCAGCCATCCCCAAGTCATTGCGACCAGCAGTGGCAGTCTTTCCCCTCAAGCTGGCATGACCATAGGTATCGCCGTCATCGCATTCACAGTCCTGTTTATAACAATGCTAATAAAGAGAGTCGAGATTGCGGAAGCTGAAGAAGAATTGGAAGAACTCAAGCGCAAGATAGGGGAGGAAGAATGATGTCGGATTCGTGGA
Source organism: Thermoplasmata archaeon (assembly GCA_041479325.1). Lineage (GTDB taxonomy): Archaea > Thermoplasmatota > Thermoplasmata > UBA10834 > UBA10834 > COMBO-56-21. The sequence goes on along the minus strand of JBGOXV010000001.1, from coordinate 11,434 downwards.
CTGCGTTGTATGTTGCCTACTCGATCGTTTGGCTCGGCCTATTCTCCTTCCTCGGGTACATGTACCTGAGGCAGCGCAGGATAGACAGGGACATCAAGATGCTCAAGGAGGAGGTGTCGAGGCACGGCAAGTGATCCGCCCCCGATCCCGGAACTTCCCAACCCGCCTCGACCGATGTCGAGGCGTCGCAAGAGGAAGGTCATCGTTGCCCTCGTCGTGATCGCGGCTGCCCTGGTTGTCGTATTCTGGGGTTGGAACTCGACGGGGCAGACCTATCTTTCCGTGAGCGAGATTGCCACCAGCCCCTCACATTACTCAGGGAAACCGATCGAGGTCAGGGGGGTTGTCTCTGATTGGAACGGAGACCCTGGGAGCAGGAACTTCACGCTGTTCGATACGAACGCCGCTTCGGGCGGCAACATCAATGTGACCTTGACTGGGCCGTTGCCCTCGGGATTCGAGAATGGCAAGACCGTCGGGGCGAAAGGACAGCTCGATGGTGTGCAACCCCTGCACATGACCGCGACCGAGATCACCGTCGGTTGCGCGTCGAAATACTAGTCGACAGTGATCTGATTGCATGACAGTCTGTCAAGGAGGGTATCATTGAGCAAAGTGAGTGTGCTACGGGTTCTCTCGATGGTGATCGTGGTCTCCATGTTCGCCCCGTTGTTAATCTCGCCGCAAAGCTCGGCGGCGGGTGCGAGCAGCGACGGACCGACGATTGGCGCGAGCGTGTTCTACCTGATCCAAGGGGAATCGAATCTCGTGCCGGGATTGCAGTCGGACCATGATTTCACCGCGTTGCGCATCATCAGCTACGACTTGCCCTACAATGTCAGTCGAGTGCACACCGAGGTTCCCAAGGATGCCAGGAACTTAACTCTGATGAGCCCGTCCGGGGCCAACCATGGATGGGAATCATCCGGGCCTATGGCAGGGAGCTTCTTTGTCGACGTCCCGTCTGATTACTCGCGAGAGGGGACGCCCTGCAATCGCACGGAGATCGCTGCCGAGTTCCTCCTGAACGGCACTTTGGTCAACACCACCTACACCCCAAGCAGCCTGCACCTGTCACCGAACAAGACAGAAGGAACGGCGGTCTCGGCCGCCATCGCCGTCTCCAACTGTTACAACATCACATCTGCAAACCTGTCCGCGTATGGGTCGAACATGACGAATGTCTCAGGCGAGCTTTCCAATGACGGCATCCACTGGGTCTCCGTCAACTTCAACGGAACCAGTTACGTTCAGTTTCCGAAGAACGGCACTGAGTTGAGGGTTAGGCTGACGCTCCGAGGCAACACTACCCAAGGGGGAGATCCGAAGATCACAGGCTTCCAGACAAGAATCCGGTACACCGCGCTCACTGTGCCATTCACTTCGCACATCTCCTACGTGTGGACGCCGACCTTCACCAACGGCAAGGCCATATTGAACATCAGCGAACCCCTTGCGTATTCCCAGGACGGCTCTCTGGTCCTGATGCTCTATCTCGTGAAGGGCTACAATGTGAGCGCCCAGGGAGTGGACCTGAGGCTCGATACCTCAGGCACAATGAGCGCCTATCCGGAGAAGAATCTGTATTTCAACATGTCCATCATAGCAGGAGGATCCCCGACCTTCACCGTCGAAGTCATTGCGCCGCCCCAGGCACAAGTTCCTTGGGCGCTGTACCTGGGTAGTGTGGCCCTTGTAGCTTGCCTTTTCGCTGGGTTCGCGGTCGCAAGGCGCCAAAGACTGGAGCGGCGTAGGAACGTTTCGCGTTCATCCATTACAGACGAGCAGACGAATCCCGCCGAGGCGGGTCTCGAGGAAGACGTGAGCGCGCGCAGGAACGAGCTGATAAAACGCAAGAAGGAAATCCTCTCGGAGATCGAGACTGTCGGCGAGAAACGGTCATCGGGAGCCATGAGCAAGCCGGAGGCGGACACGGAACTTGTGGGACTCAAGCAGGAGCTCAAAGGTATGCGGAACGAACTCACCAGACTCTCGCGGAGGTCCTCGACGGCCCGGAACCCGAGCGTGCCTAATGCCATGTCATCAGGTGAATACGACTCCGTGATGGCTTCTCTCGCGCGTATCGACGACGACTTCGAGCACGGCCGACTGCCTGAGAAGGCCTACAAATCAGTGAGGGAAGAGTATCTCGCGAAAGCCACCAGGCTCATGGCGGAAAGAAAGGCTGCGGAGGCGTTGGCCATCAGCCCGCTGGAAGCCGAGAAGGTGAAGCTGATGGAGGCCATCGTCGCTCTCGATGGAGCGCATGCGAAGGGGGAGATCGACGCCAAGGTCTACGGCGATCTCAGCGCCTCATACAAGAAGGAGCTCGCGGGCATCATGAAGCGGATCGATGAGTCGGGGGGAGGCTAGAGACATGGACGCTGGTGCTTCCCTGATCGTCATCGGGACGTTGACCGCGATCGGCGCTGCGCTTGCCAGGATGCTCGCTATGAGCCGCAAGGACCGGCTCTTGACAGGGGTCTCGGTCGTGCTGTCCGTCCTCACGTTCGTCTCCATCACCGCGGTCCTGTTGCTGCTGACTCTCTATTTCATGTCATCGAACATGGACTACTATTACGTCTGGTCCAACTCATCCACAGATCTGAGCGCGGTGTACAAGCTCTCCGGCGTATGGGCGGGCGCGGAAGGCTCGCTCCTGCTCTGGATATGGTTCATGGCCTTGGTGCTCATCGTCGAGGTCTTCTTGGAATCCAAGAGGGAGTACCTCAGCACCAAGTTCCATGGCGTGTTCCAGGCGACCGTCGCGGGGATCATATCACTCTTCATGGTCCTGCTTTGGAATCTGAACCTCTTCGCGAAGACCGGCAGCTATCTTCAGTCACAGTGGCCCAACGGATACGGAATGAAGCTCATACTTCAGACCCCCGAGATGGTGATCCATCCTCCAGTGGTGTTCGCCGGATACGCCTTCTGCGTCGCTGCCTTCGCAGCCGCGCTTGCCTATATTGTTTCGGACGACCAGAACTGGTTCAAGATATCGCTCCCGTGGACCAGGCTCGGCTGGATCTTCCTCACGTTGGGCATCGGCATCGGTGCCATCTGGGCATATTACGTGCTTGGTTGGGGTGGATACTGGGCGTGGGACCCGGTCGAGACCGCCTCGCTACTGCCGTGGCTAATCGCCACTGCCTTCCTCCACACACTAATAAGACATTCAAGGAAGGGGGAGTACAAGCTCTGGTCCCCGGTGCTGGGCATGCTTTCTTTCGTCGCGGTCGTCTTCGCGACGTTCGCCACCCGTGCAGGCAGCCTGTGGACATCATCTGTGCACGGATTCGGGAGCTCGGTCGGGACCAGCGGCGTCGCTAGGCTTGCGTACTTGCTCCAGAACGATGGCACTGTTCTTGGCATCTTCTCTCTCATGTTGTCGCTGTTCGCCCTGACCGTGCTACTGGCGTATTCACGTTACAGGTCCATGGAAAGGCCAGAGGAGCAGCCAGAGCCAGAGAAGCTGAGCGAGTACATCAGCGACAAGAACAACATGATGTTGACTGTCATCCTGCTCATCGTCACCAGCGCTGTGATGCTGCTGCTCATGTTTAAGAACATGAACGCATCGCAGGGATCCAACTACGCGGAGTTCAACCAGAAGATGTCCATATTCTTCGTGGGACTGATGACGACCATGAGCCTGTGCCTGGTCTGGAGGTTCATCGGCAAGGAGATCGCATTCATTCTTGGCTCGGGTTTGATCGTGGCTTCGATCGTGGCAGGGGTCATCGGCGCTGCGACAGGTTGGATCGACGCTCTGGTCGCATTCAGCCTTCCAGCCTACGCGGTCGCGCTCGCGGTCTCGATCGTGAAGTTGGCGAAGTCGCGGGTCGTGGGATCCATCAGGAAGACGCTTCAGAAAGCAAGCCCACACCTCATCCACCTTGGCGTGGCCTTGGTCCTTGTGAGTTTCATCATATCCACGAACATGCAGTCCCTCCCTGCGAATCTTGTGAGCGGCACCACGTCTGTCGAGATGTCTATCGGCCAAGAGGCGAAGGTGGGCGACTACACGGTGCGATTGGTCGCATTGACGGCCAGGGACGTGAGCTCAGGCGCGGGAGCGACAAGCGTGAATGCGGTTCGGGAGAGCACGATGGACATAATGAGTTCTGGCCACACACTCCGTTCCGGCCTCGTCCTGACGGACCTCTACCTCACCGAAAAGGACAGTGCTAAAGCGCCCCATGTCGTCAACGCCGAGGTCTACGTGTACAAGTCCTTGGCAAACGACCTCTACTTGGACTTCTCTTGGATGAGCAACACGACGGCCTTGGTGCAGATGAAGGTCGTTCCGATGATGAACGCTCTGTGGGGCGGATTCGGTCTGCTGGTGGTCGGTCTCGCGATAAGGACCGTTGTCTGGCAACAGGAGCCGAAGGAGCTCGATGCGACCACGGGCAAGTCTGATCGGAAGACAGAAGTCGCTCCGCTAACCAAGGGGCAGGATTACGAGGCGCTGGTGGAGGAAGAGCTGAAGAAGTTCAAGGAGAGTCGAGGCCGCTAGAGTCCTGTCCGGATCCTTCAAATCTTCTTCTTGTCACGATGCCCAGGGTATAATCCCGCGCCGCAGTGACTGCAACGCTCCTGGTCGGCGCTGTTCGGTTCATCGCATTCGGGGCACCTTGTCTTCCCAGATATCACCCGTTTCACGGCCGCCAATCTTTCGGGGTCGTACCTGTTGCGGACGGCAATCCCAGCCAGCCTGCCGAGTTTGTCATCGTCCCTTCGTTTGTCTGTCATGATGTGAGGAAAATCATCTCGCGAGATAATAAGATAAGGCCGCTGGTGTTCGGACGACCTCCGAACCCAGCCGGTCAGTTTCTAGAGTTTGAGCTCAGTCCGCCCTGTTCTTGTTCACGGTCTTGATGCAGTCCTCAAGGATCTCGAGGCCAGCGTCCAGTTGGTCCTGCGGTATGTTGAGCGGTGGGATGTATCGGATGACGGACTTTCCGCAGGGCAAGAGCATCAGCCCCTTCTTGAACGCCATGTCCGCGATCTTGTCCCGGCTCTTCGAGGCGTGCTTCTTGGTCTTCCTGTCTTGCACGAACTCGTGAGCCAGCATCATGCCGAGGCCACGGGTGTCGCCGATGATGTCGTACTTCCCCATCATCTCCTCGAGGCGCTTCTTGGTCTCCTTCCCGACCTTCAACCCGCGGTCCAGGAGCTTCTCATCCTCTATGACGTCAAGAGTTGCGAGGGCAGCCGCATGTGCGAGCGAGACTCCACCAAAGGTGTTCGAGTGGCGGCCGTACCTGTCGAAGTTCAGCTTGGCATCAACGATCGTGGCTCCGAGCGGGAGTCCGCCCCCGAGCGACTTCGCGGCGCATATGATGTCGGGCGCGATGTCGAAGTGCTCAGCGGCCCACATCTTCCCCGTCCTGCCTACGCCAGACTGGACCTCGTCGTCGATGAACAGGCACTTGTACTTCCTCGTGAGGTCGAAGACCTCCTTCACGAAGGTCTTTGGCGGCACGACATACCCGCCTTCTCCCTGGACGACCTCCATGCAGATCGCTGCGAGGTCGTTCGGCGGGATCTGGTTCTCGAAATACACTTCTTCGATGACCTTGGCGCAGTATGTTCCACAGCTCGGGTACTCCATCTTGTAGACGCACCTGTAGCAGTAGGCGTACGGCACGTGGAAGACGCCCGGCATGAGTGTGGCCGTGTATCCCTCCCTCTGCACCCACTTGCTCGCGGTGAGAGTCATGGCCCCGTTCGTCCTCCCATGGAACGCCCCGAGGAAGTCCAGGAAGCACTGCTTGCCAGTTCCTCTCTTGGCGATCTTGATCGCGGATTCGACCGACTCTGCACCGGTGTTGGAGAAGAACACCATCTTCTTGTTCTTTCCCGGCGCGGTCTTGGCCAGTCTCTCGGCGAGCCTGGACTGGAGCGGCTCGTAGAAATCCGTCCCTGCGACGTGCATGTACTTGCCGAGCTGGTCGCTCACGGCCGCGACTACCCTCGGGTGCCTTGCGCCGACATTGAGCACTCCGACCCCAGCGTAGAAGTCGAGGTAGGTGTTCCCATCGACGTCTTCGATCACAGATCCCTCTGCCTTCTTGAAGACAAGGGGCGCGGTCTTTGTGGCCTTCACGAGGTACTCGTTGTCCTGTGCGACGACTTTCTTGGCCTCCGGGCCGGGAGGCTCCACTCTGATGTTCGGAACTTTGGGCATCTTCATTCCTCTGTGGTCATTCGAGAAGCAACATCTCGATAAATCAGTTGTGGAAGAACGGTGGTTTTCGGCTCAAAAATAAGACGATTTCGAACATGCAGGTACGATAACCGGATTGGAATTGCTGGCCGAGGAGGATTCCTGCATCTCATCACGACATGAGCTCAAGCAATCTAAAACAACATATAATGATAATTATATATTAAATGTGCAAATACATGTCGGGAGCGGCAGAAGCCCATCTTGGCTGGTATAATCTCCGACGGAGAGGAATCCATTCCGCCCCAAACGTATATAAAGGGGCCACATTTTAGGGGATACCTCCACGACAGAGAGGATGCGCATTTGAAGTATACTCGCTTTGAGAAGGCTAGGATTATCGGCGCGCGGGCGCTTCAGATAAGTCTCGGCGCCCCAATACTCGTCGAAGCCCCCGAGGACATCATCGACCCGATCTCCATTTCTATTATGGAGTACGAGAAGGGCGTCATCCCGATGACTGTCAAGAGAGAAACCTGAGGAGTACTGATGGACGAGGCGACTGATACACTAACGCAGACCGAGCCAGGTTCTGGGCTACTTATCCCGGAGGACGTCTACCTCACATCCGGAGTACACATCGGCACTCAGCAGAAGAGCGCCGACATGAAGGAGTTCATTTTCAAGGTCAGGACAGACGGGCTCTATGTCCTGGACGTTAAGAAGACCGACGAGAGGATTCGCATCGCATCGAAGTTCCTTGCGAGGTTCGATCCCTCGAAGATACTCATAGTCTCCGCCAGGCAGTACGGCCAGAAGCCGGCGAAGGTCTTCGGCAAGAGCATCGGCGCGACGGTGGTCGCGGGCAGGTTCGTCCCTGGTTCCCTGACCAACCCGATCCTTCCGAAGTTCACCGAGCCGGAGACCCTTTTCGTCACGGACCCCGCCGCCGACGAGCAGGCGCTCAGGGAAGGGGTGAATGTGGGGATACCGATCGTAGGCATCTGCGACGCTAACAACGAGACCAAGTACGTCGATCTCGTCATACCGTCGAACAACAAGGGCAGACGGGCGCTCGCGACCGTCTACTGGCTCCTCACGAGGGAGGTCCTCAAGGCTAGAGATCAACTGGCCTCGGACGAGGACTTCAAGATGACGGTCGAGGAGTTCGAGGCATCACTCTAGTCGTACGGGCCGACATAAGATTGTCCCTCCGAAAGGCTATTGCTTATCGACTCACATGCTCAGCCTACGGTGCGGAGGAAGATGAGACATCCTACTGTCGCAGGTCAGTTCTATGCCGCTGATGAGATGGCTTTGAGAGGTCAGATAGAGAAATGCTTCATGGACCCGCTCGGACCGGGGAAGCTGCCCACATTGGCCAAAGGCAAGCGGTCGATACTCGGCGGGGTTGTCCCGCACGCGGGGTACATCTACTCCGGGGCGGTGGCAGCCAACCTATACGGGCGACTCGCGGAGGACGGCTTTCCAAAGACCTTCATCATCCTCGGACCGAATCACACTGGCCGAGGCTCGGGCCTCGCAGTCGCCACCGATGATTTCCAGACCCCGCTCGGGGTCGTGCATGTCGACCGCGAGCTCGCCAAGGATGTGCGGCGGGATATCGTGGACGGGGACGCTGAGGCGCATCGATACGAGCACTCGATCGAGGTGCAGCTACCGTTCCTCCAGTACTTCTCCAATGATTTCAAGCTCGTGCCCATCTGCATGGGCTTCCAGGACTACGATTCCGCGGTGTCATTGGGCAAGACGATCAAGGGCGCGATCAAGGGAAAGGACGTGGTCGTTATCGCATCGACGGACCTCTCGCACTACGTCCCGAAGGACGTGGCGAAGAAGAAGGACGCGATGGTGCTCGACGCGATCAAGGCGATGGATGCGAAGTCGCTCTTCAAGGCGGTCCAGGAGAACAACATTTCCATGTGCGGGTACGGTCCGGTCATCGCGACGATGACGGCGTGCTCTGGCGGCACCGCCACATTGCTCAAGTATGCCACATCCGGAGATGTGACCCCCATGAGCGAAGTCGTGGGCTACGCGGCGGTTGTAATAGGGAAGTGACATTAAGTCCAGTGTCGCTCCGGTGGGCAATGAACCTGCCGAAGCTCACATCCTACGGGATACTCACCGCCTTCGTTTTCAGCCTCGTCTGGTTCGCGCTAGTTGTGACCGCCCCTCTCATGGTGCCCTCCCACACGCTTCTGGACCTTTCGGGCCGGGTCGGTTACCACGACAACGATGCCCAGTTCGCGAGCTTGTCTCCCCTGCCTCATGCGATCTACTGGATTGGGGACGGAGAATGCCATCAGTTGGCCTCGAGGAGCTACTACCTCAACGGCAACCAACTGCCTTTCTGCTCGAGGGACTTCGGGATCTTCCTCGGTTTGGCGGTGGGATTCGGTGCGCTACTGTTCGTGCGCTACAAGATACACCCCGTTCTTGCGGTCCTTGGGTTGGTCCCCATGGGGATCGATGGCGGGATGCAGGCCCTCACGAGCTATTTATCGAACAACCCTCTTCGGCTCATCACGGGCACCACAGCTGGAGTGGCATGCGCCCTGCTCCTAGCCCATTTCATATTCGCCTTCAAGGACGACCAGCCAAGACCCAAGCCTACCCCGGCCCCGCCAGAACCCGCGAAAAGCGGGGTTTGAGGTCGTTTTTCTGGCCGGAAGCGTCAAAAATACAGAATATTAAATAATATGACCAACCCATTCAGTATGTAGTAGAAGGGATGGGCACCAGCAGGCGAACTCTCTCTTCTCCCTAGCGGAAGGTGTAAGATGACAAGCGCAGGTGGGACTACTAGGAATTGTGTGCAGTGTGGAAAATCGATAGCTTTCGATGCGAACGTGTGCCCGTACTGCGGGCACGACTACAGGGCCGTCATGGCAGGCCCGGCAGTTGCTCCGCATGAGAAGGGGATGCTGTCTGTAGTGGGCGGGGTCTTGATCCTCATCTCAGGAATCATGGGACTGATCATAGGCGGGCTATTCCTGGCCATCAACACGACCGACTTCGGCGGGCTTGGAATTCCCAACGTTGGCGACGTGGAAGGCACCCTCCACAACATACTGCTGGTCTGCGGCGCGATCTTCCTCATATTTGGGCTAGTCGCGGTCGTTGGCGGGTTCTTCGGCATAATGCGAAAGCACTTCGGCCTCGTCATACTTGGCGGCGTGCTTGGGTTGCTCGCGATTGGGCCGTATGGGTTGGGAAGCCTGCTCGCGTTGGTTGGCCTGATCCTGGTCGCAGTCGGGAAGAAGGACTTCGACTGAGCGCGATAAAGGCTCGCTGAAGCGCCTGAAACCACTTCCTTTATTCAATTTTGCATTCTCGATGGCAATCATTTTCAATACTTATGTCCATGTCACTCGGGGGCCGGGGTGGCCTGCCGAAAAGAGGAGAGGTAATCAATGCAATCTTCAGGAACTCAAGGCACGAGGAACTGCGTGTCCTGCGGGAGAGCCTTCTCGTGGGACGCGAACGTCTGCCCGTACTGTGGCCATGACTACCGAGTCGCGATGATGCCGCCGCCGAAGAAGGAATCAGCGATGCCCGTGATCGGCGGGATTCTGATAATGCTCCCCGGAATCGGCTATCTTATCGGCGGAGCGGTACTAGCGGCTGGCAGCTCCGCATTCCTATTCGGAGGCGGGGTGGTGTGCGGGGCGGTCTTGCTGGTCCTGGGGATCCTCGCCATCCTTGGCGGGATATTCGCCATCCAGAAGAAGAACTTCGCACTTGCCCTCATAGGCGGGATATTCGTTGTTCCATCGATCCTCGGACTGATCGGGCTGATCCTGATCGCGGTGTCGAAGGACGAGTTCACAAACTAGTCGACCTAGCTCGACCAAACCATTTCCCCTAGCTCTTTTTCCTTAGATTCTCTTCATCATGCCCAGCTCTGGCTCGTATATCTCTCCCTTGTCCAGCAGTTTGGCGATGATCTCCTCGAGCCGGACCTTGTCGATCTTCTTGGCCACGGCGGCCTCGACGATCTTGTCCCAGGGCGTCCCCCTGGCGCCCGAATCGAGCGAATCCATGAGCTTGAGCACGACCTCCTCCTCGTCCGCTCCGACGTCGACCTCGTGGAGTTCCTCCTCTTTGGTTTCCTGCGGCGCGTCCTTCGGGGCAGCCCTCGCCCTCTTCGACGTCGTCGGTGCCTTCTCCGTCCGAGGTCTCTCCCTCGTCTCGGGCAGGATGGACCTCAGCGCGTCCCTGACGGCGCCCCTGAAGCGGTCCGTGTCGATGTCCTTGTAGAACTCAATCGCGCGGACGACACCGTCCGCAAGATTCCCAGGGTAACCAAGTTTCATGAGGCCTGCGACCGTCGGCGGGGACATGTTCAGCCCCTCTTCGACGGCCTCGATCCTCAGCAGTGTGCTCTTCGCGGTCTCCAGGACCCAGTAGTCCCTCGCCTCGGCGTCCGTCTCGCGTATCCTCTCGGGCCTGATGCTGAGGTACTTGACGCCCTCCTCGGGCGTGTAGGCCCTGCTCTTGCCGACCACCGCCGCGAATGCGGGTGGGGACATCTTGGATAAGGACGCGGCAGCGGACGGCTGGTACTCGCCCGCGGATACGTAGAACATTCCGGTGGGGTCGGTTATCCTTGCCCTGTATCTCTGTTTCCCCTCCTCGCCCACGTCCTCGATGTCCGTGACCACGCCGACCACGAGCATGCGGTTCACCTTGGCGCCGAGCGGGGTGATGATGTACGAGACGGGTTTCTCGCCTTCTCCTGAATGTTCCAGCACGGAGGAGTTGTACTCCTCGGCGAAGACCCTCCAGGCCACCTCCCGGGCGTTCATTCCTGCGCCTCCAGCTCCACGAGGACCCTCTCGGCCTCCTCCTTCACGTCCACCTTGGCCATCTGAGCGTCCTTGACGATCATCGAGAGGCCGTACTGGTCCGAAGTGATGGATCCCGATGCGGTCACGAGCTTGAGCGTGAGCGAGTCGTCCATCGCGTCCTTGACGACGTCGAAGTTCATCGACTCCTTCGCCTTCTGCATAGATTCATCCAGGGTGATGTTCATCAATCTCTCGGTCAGCTCGCGGTTCATCACCACGCCGACCGCGCCACTCCCGTCATCGAGCATGGCCTTGATCCTCAGGTCCGGGAATCCCTCCACCCGTCCGTGTATCTTGCAGGTGCCTTTCTGGAGCGCGCGCTTGCACTCCGGGCAGCGCATGATGAGTCCGGAGCCTTCCCTGATCTCCACGAGCACGCCCCGGA